>NZ_JBHXJG010000089.1:0-26632 GCF_042723425.1 Streptomyces sp. NPDC058375
GGCCTCCCGCAAGCCGACCCACCGCAGAGAAGTGAACCGCCCGACGTGCGCCTGAACGACCTCGACGAACGCATCGTCCTCGCCCTCGCCGAAGACGCCCGGCGCTCCTACGCCGACATCGGCGCCCTCGTCGGCCTCTCCGCCCCCGCCGTGAAACGCCGCGTCGACCGGCTGCGCGCCGAGGGCGCGATCACCGGCTTCACCGTGCGGGTCGACCCGGCGGCGCTCGGCTGGGAGACCGAGGGGTTCATCGAGATCTACTGCAGCCGCAACACCTCCCCGGACGCGATCAAGCAGGGCCTCGCCCGCTACCCGGAGATCGCCTCCGCCTCCACGGTGACCGGTGAGGCCGACGCGGTGGTGCAGGTCTTCGCCGCCGACATGCGCCACTTCGAACAGGTCCTGGAGCGCATCGCGGGGGAGCCGTACGTGGAGCGCACGAAGTCGGTGCTGGTGCTCTCACCGCTGCTGCGCCGGTACTCCGCGGAGGCCCCGCCGGCCTGAAACGGGTGGCCCACATCACCCCGCTGACCTGCGGTGATGCTCCACGCAACGATTCGCCGCGCCAGGCCATTCCCGCGCAACGAATCGACGGTAGACGCGCAACACTCGCGCCTTGTCCGGGCCGATCCGGGCCACGTACCTTCGATACGTCTCCCCACCCCGCCCGCACCGCCCGAGGTCAGCCATGCCGTCGTTGCGCACCGCCCTGCTCCAGAGCTCCGGACGGCCCGGCGCCGTCGCCGAGAACCTGAAGGCGCTCGACGAGGCCGCCGCCCGGGCCGCCGAGGCGGGGGCCCGGCTGCTGGTCGCGCCCGAGCTGTTCCTCACCGGATACGCCATCGGCGATGCCGTCCCCGAGCTGGCCGAGACTGCGGACGGCCCCGGGTCCGAGGCGATCGCCGAGATCGCCGTACGCCACGGCCTCGCCGTCCTGTACGGCTACCCGGAGCGCGACGGGGAGCGGATCTTCAACGCCTCCCAGCTCATCGGCCGCGACGGCGCCCGGCTGGCGAACTACCGCAAGACCCACCTCTTCGGCTGCTTCGAGCACGAGTGGTTCACCCCCGGCGAGCAGACCGTCGTCCAGGCCGACCTGGACGGCATCCGCATCGGCCTGCTGATCTGCTACGACGTCGAGTTCCCGGAGAACGTCCGGGCGCACGCCCTGGCCGGCACCGATCTGCTGCTGGTGCCCACCGCGCAGATGCACCCTTTCCAGTTCGTCGCCGAATCCGTCGTCCCCGTACGGGCCTTCGAGAGCCAGATGTACGTGGCGTACGTCAACAGGGTCGGCCCGGAAGGCGAATTCGAGTTCGTCGGGCTCAGCTGCCTCGCCGGCCCCGACGGCACCGTCCGCACCCGCGCCGGACGCGCCGAGGAACTCGTGATCGGCGAGGTGGACCCGGAGTTCCTGGCCGCCTCGCGCGCCGCCAACCCGTATCTCGCAGACCGCCGCCCCGGCCTCTACGGCGCCCTCGCCTGAGCCCGTACCCTCCCGAACTTCCGTACCGCGCAAGGAGTCCGTACCCCATGACGTCCACGGTGCCCAACGCCGTCCAGCACACCGACGCGGCCGCCCCGCCGATCACCATGTTCGGGCCGGACTTCCCGTACGCGTACGACGACTTCCTCGCCCACCCGGCGGGACTCGGGCAGATACCGGCGACCGAGCACGGCCAGGAGGTCGCCGTCATCGGCGGCGGGCTCTCCGGCATCATCGCCGCGTACGAGCTGATGAAGATGGGCCTCAAGCCCGTCGTCTACGAGGCCGACCAGATCGGCGGGCGGCTGCGCACGGTCGGCTTCGACGGTTGCGACGGCGACCTCACCGCCGAGATGGGCGCGATGCGCTTCCCGCCGTCCTCCACGGCGCTCCAGCACTACATCGACCTGGTGGGCCTCCAGACGCAGCCCTTCCCCAACCCGCTCTCCCCGGCCACGCCCTCGACCGTCGTGGACCTCAAGGGCGAGTCGCACTACGCCGAGACCATCGACGACCTGCCGCAGGTCTACCGCGACGTGGCCGAGGCCTGGAGCGCGTGCCTGGAGGAGGGCGCCGACTTCTCCGACATGAACCGGGCGCTGCGCGAGCGTGACGTCCCGCGCATCCGGGAGATCTGGTCGCAGCTCGTCGAGCGGCTCGACAACCAGACCTTCTACGGGTTCCTCTGCGAGTCCGAGGCCTTCAAGTCCTTCCGGCACCGCGAGATCTTCGGCCAGGTCGGCTTCGGCACCGGCGGCTGGGACACCGACTTCCCCAACTCCATCCTGGAGATCCTGCGCGTCGTCTACACCGAGGCCGACGACCACCACCGTGGCATCGTCGGCGGTAGCCAGCAGCTCCCGCTGCGCCTGTGGGACCGCGAGCCGCAGAAGATCGTCCACTGGCCGCTCGGCACCTCGCTGGCCTCCCTGCACGACGGCGAGCCGCGCGGAGCCGTGACCCGGCTGACCCGTACGGCGGGCAACCGGATCACGGTCACCGACGCCACCGGCGACATCCGCACCTTCCGGGCCGCGGTCTTCACCGGCCAGTCCTGGCTGCTGCTCTCCAAGATCGACTGCGATGACGCGCTCTTCCCGATCGACCACTGGACGGCGATGGAGCGCACCCACTACATGGAATCGTCCAAGCTGTTCGTGCCGGTGGACCGGCCGTTCTGGCTGGACAAGGACGAGACCACCGGCCGCGACACCATGTCGATGACGCTCACCGACCGGATGACCCGGGGGACGTACCTCCTGGACGACGGGCCGGACAAGCCCGCCGTCATCTGCCTCTCCTACACCTGGTGCGACGACAGCCTGAAGTGGCTGCCGCTCTCCCCGAAGGAGCGCATGGAGGTCATGCTCAAGTCGCTGGGGGAGATCTACCCGAACGTCGACATCCGCAGCCGCATCATCGGCAACCCGGTCACCGTCTCCTGGGAGAACGAGCCCTGGTTCATGGGCGCGTTCAAGGCCAACCTGCCCGGCCACTACCGCTACCAGCGGCGGCTGTTCACCCACTTCATGCAGGACCGGCTGCCGGAGGACAAGCGGGGCATCTTCCTCGCCGGGGACGACATCTCCTGGACGGCCGGCTGGGCCGAGGGCGCCGTGCAGACCGCGCTGAACGCCGTGTGGGGCGTCATGCACCAGTTCGGCGGGGCGACGGACGGCACCAACCCCGGACCCGGCGACGTCTTCGACGAGATCGCGCCGGTCGAGCTTCCGGAGGACTGAGTCCGGGGCCGTACCGGCGCGGGCGTCAGCGGCAGGGGCCTGGCGCGGGGGCGGGGAGCCGACGCGGGCGTCAGCGGCAGGGGGTGAGCAGGAGCCGCCCCACCAGGCCCGCGCCCGCGTCGGTCCGCTGCCGGAACTCCTCGGCCAGCGACGGGGATCCGCGCAGCCGCCAGAGCACCCGGGCCGCCGACCAGGCCGCCTCGCGCGCCCGCTCCAGGCTCCAGGAACTCACCAGATGGGCCAGGGGATCCGCGATCTCCAGGAGGTCCGGCCCCGGCATCAGCTCGTCGTGGATCCGCTCCTCCAGCAACGCGAGGAGATCGCCCACGCGCTCGAACTCCCCTTCCAGGTCCGGCGGATCGCAGCCGAGCGTACGACAGGTGTCCACCACCGCCAGGACCAGATCGTGGCCCACGTGCGCCTGCAGGCCGCTGAGCGCGAACTGCAGCGGACGTACGCCGGGATGGCGGCGGTACGGGAGCAACGGACGCCAGCACTCCGGCGGCCGCCCGCCCGCCGTCGCCGTCTCCACGGCCGACAGATAGCGCTCCGCGCAGCGCACGCCCAGCTGGGCGGCGGCCTCCCGGCCGGCGAGCCCGCCCCCGCCGAGGGCCGGGCCGACCCGCTCGACGACCTCCAGATAGGCCGCGTTGAAGACGGCCACCCCGTCCCCGGACGGCCACCGGGAACGCAATTCCCGCATACGTTCGATCACTCGGGAGTCGCCCGTCGGTAACGCGGCGACACCGGACGGGACTTCGGACTGCTCGATCTGCGTCATGCGCGGAGCGTCCCAGCCATAGGCTCGCCACGGCGCCGACCGGTCCGAGGTTCATCGGAACGGGCGAACAACGGTGCCGGAAAAGGGGATCGAGGAGTGCCGGGCACCCGCGTACGAGGCCGCACCGCTCACCGCGAACGCCGCCGCGCGGCCCGCCGGCACGCCCTGCTCGCCGTCGCCTCGGCGGTGGTGGCGATCGGAGCGACGGCCGGGCTGATCGACGCGGGCCACGAGGACGGGCGCAACACGGCCCGCCCCGAACCGGCGGCCGCAGTCTGGAAGGCGAGCTCCGCCAAGGCTCTCGCGGCGGGACTGACCTGCCGCCCGGTCGAGGAGTCCGTATGCGACATCGCCGCCTGGCTCCTCGGACCGTCCGGTCTCGACGAGGCGCTCGGCGAGTACCGCACAGTGGGGAGGACCGAGACCCTCACCGCCGAACGCGAACAGACCCTGCTCGCGGCGGTGGACGCCTCCCCGCGCTGATACCGGCCGCCTCAGGACTTCCCGGCCCCCGTGCCCTGGTCGCTCGTGTCCTCGCCGTCCTCGTCGTACGCCGACGTGCCCGAGTCCAGCAGCGGTTCCTGGGTCTTGAGGTGGGCCGGGGCGAAGGCCCGCAGGACGTGGTAGCCGGTGATCACAACGATCGTGCCGAGCGCGATGCCGCCCAGCTCGAAGTTGTCGGTGATCTTCAGGCTGACCCCGCCGACGCCGATGATGATGCCCGCGGCGGCCGGGACGAGGTTCAGCGGATTACGCAGGTCCACCCGGCCGTTGAGCCAGATCTGCGCACCCAGCAGGCCGATCATCCCGTACAGGATCACCGTGATTCCGCCGAGCACCCCGCCCGGGATCGCCGCGACGACCGCGCCGAACTTGGGGCACAGGCCGAAGAGCAGCGCGAAGCAGGCGGCGGCCCAGTAGGCGGCCGTGGAGTAGACGCGGGTCGCGGCCATCACGCCGATGTTCTCGGAGTACGTGGTGTTGGGCGGCCCGCCCACGGCGGTGGAGAGCATGGAGGCCGCGCCGTCCGCGGCGATGGCGGTGCCGAGCTTGTCGTCGAGCGAGTCGCCGGTCATCTCGCCCACGGCCTTCACATGCCCGGCGTTCTCCGCGACCAGCGCGATCACCACGGGCAGCGCCACCAGGATCGCGGACCACTCGAAGGCCGGCGTGTGGAAGGTCGGCAGCCCGATCCAGTCGGCCTTGCCGACGGCGGAGAGGTCCAGGCGCCAGTGATCGGCGGCGGCGCCACCGCCGACCGGGGAGTGGATCTTCCCGAACACCAGGTCCAGCACCCAGGACAGCACGTACCCGAAGACCAGCCCCAGGAAGATCGCGATCCGGGAGAGGAAGCCGCGCAAGCACACCACGGCGAGGCCGGTGAACAGCATCACCGCCAGCGCCGTCCACTGGTCCTGCGGCCAGTACGTGGAAGCGGTCACCGGCGCCAGGTTGAAGCCGATCAGCATCACCACCGCGCCCGTCACCACCGGCGGCATCGCCGCGTGGATGATCCGCGCGCCGAACCGCTGCACGGCGAGACCCACCAGGAACAGGGCCACCGCGACCGCGAACACCGCACCCGTGATGGTGGCGACATCGCCGCCGCTCGCCCGGATCGTGGCCGCGACACCGACGAAGGAGAGCGAGCAGCCCAGATAGCTGGGCACTCGGCCCTTGGTCGCCAGCAGGAAGATCGCGGTCGCGACGCCGGACATCATGATCGCGAGGTTCGGGTCGAGTCCCATCAGGACCGGGGCCACGAACGACGCCCCGAACATCGCCACCACGTGCTGGGCGCCGAGCCCGAACGTACGGGGCCAGGAGAGCCGTTCGTCGGGGCGGACGACCGCCCCGGGCGCGGGGGTCTTCCCGTCGCCGTGCAAGGTCCAGCGCACGCCGAGGCTCATTGGTTGCTCCCTGAAGGTCTGCTCGGTGTGCCGGCCGGTCTGCGACCCGGGGTTCGGTGTTCACCTGCGGAAAAGATCAGCGCCATGGTAGTGGTGCGCCGGGTGGAGGCCGCGCGGAGGCCACCCGCCGCGCGGCCGCCCCCTGCCCGTACGTGATCGGTCTCCCGGCCGCGTACCGCCGTGGCCCGCCTGTACGTGATCGGTCTCCCGGCCGCGTACCGCCGTGGCCCGCCTGTACGCGTTCGGTCTCCCGGCCGCGTACCGCCGTGGCCCGCCTGTACGCGTTCGGTCTCCGGTCGTCTACCGCCGTGCCCCGCCCGTACGCGATCGGCTTCCCGGCCGCGTACGTCCTCCCCTCCCGGTCCCGCGTCAGCCTCCAGCGGTGCTCTTCGTCGTCGCGCCGCCGGCGACCGCCGAGCCCGTGACCTTGCGGTCGGCCGACCGCAGCACGCCCGCGCCCAGCACCAGGCCGAAGGCCAGCACCGTCACCACGCCGAACGACACCACCAGCGAGGTCGCCTCGGCCAGCGAGCCGATCGCGGAGGGGGCGATCAGGCCCGAGGTGTACGTGATGGTGGCGACGCCCGCGATGGCCTGGCTCGGGTTCGCTCCGCTGCGCCCCGCCGCGGCGAAGGCCAGCGGGACCACGACCGCCACGCCCAGGCCCAGCAGCCCGAAGCCGCACATCGCGGCCGCGGGGGAGGGCGAGAACACGACCAGCAGCCCGCCCGCGGTGGCCATCACTCCGCCGGTCCGCACCGTGCGGACCGCGCCGAACCGGTCGACGATCCGGTCCCCGGCGATCCTGGCGACCGCCATCATCAGGGCGAACGCCGTGGTGGACGCGGCCGCGAGACCGTCCGAGCTGTCCAGGACGTCCCGCAGGTAGACCGCCGACCAGTCCAGGCTGGCCCCCTCGGCGAACACCGCACAGAACCCGACCGCCCCGATGATCAGGGCCGACTTCGGCGGCAGCGTGAACCGCGGCGGCGGCTCCTCGTCCGGGTGGCTCTGGATGTCGAGGACGTCCCGGCAGGCGATCAGGCCCAGCGCCGTGAGCACCATGGCCGCGACGAGATGGTGCGTCCGGGCGTCGGTCGCGGTGTGGGCGGCGACCGTGCCCGCCGCCGAACCGATCAGCGCGCCCACGCTCCACATGCCGTGCAGCCCCGACATGATCGACTTGTCGAGACGGTTCTCCACCTCGACGCCCAGCGCGTTCATCGCCACGTCGGACATCCCCGCCGTCGCCCCGTAGACGAACAGCGCGGCGCAGAGGGTGAGCAGGTTCGGCGCCAGCGCGGGCAGGATCAGAGCCAGGGTCCAGAGCGCCAGCAGCCCCCGCAGGGCCGTACGGGCTCCGAAACGATGGCTGATCCGGCCGGCCAGCGGCATCGCGATCGACGCGCCGATCGCCGGGAAGGCCAGCGCCAGGCCGAGCTGCCCCGCACTCACCCCGGCGTGGTCCTGGATCCACGGCACCCGGGTCGCGAAGCTGCCGGTCACCGCCCCGTGGACGGTGAAGACCGCGGCGACGGCGATCCGCGCCCGTTTCACCTGCTGTGTGCTGTAGACCGTGACGGTCGAGTCCTTCGTCATGCCGTCGAGCCCCTCCCCTGGGAATCCTCGGATGCCGGCCGTTCCGGCGCTCCGCCGCTTCCGCGCGACGATGCGTGGCGTAAACTATCAGGAACCCTGCCTGATAAATAGTCGTTTCCCACCGGCCCGAAAGCGGCGGGGCAGCGATCTGGAAGGATCCCGGTATGCCCGCCTCACCGAGCACGGCTCGGGCCATCAACGACCGGCTCGCCCTGCGGCTGCTCCAGCAGGACGGCCCGCTGACGGCCACCCAGCTCAAGACGCTGACCGGACTCTCCCGGCCCACCGTCGCCGACCTCGTCGAACGGCTCCGCAGCGCCGGTCTGATCCAGGTCGTCGGCGAGTCCGGAGCCGTCCGTCGCGGCCCCAACGCCAAGCTGTACGGGATCGTCGCCGACCGCGCCCATCTCGCCGCGCTCGACGTGCGTCTCGGCAGCGTCAGCGTGGTCGTCACCGATCTGCTGGGTACGACGCTCGCCGAGGACTCGCTGCCCATCGGCAGCGACACCGGCACCGAACCCGCCGTCGAGCGGTCCGCCGCCCTGCTGGAGCACACCGCCCGCGTGGCCGGGCCCGTACCCCTGCACAGCGTCGGGGTCGGCGCGCCCGGGCTGATCGACCCCGCCACCGGCGAACTGCGCGACAGCTCCGGCCTGCCCGCCTGGCACCGGGGCCTGGTCCGGGAGCTCCAACGTCGGCTTCCCGCCACCGTCCTGGTGGAGAACGAGACCAACCTCGCAGCCGTCGCCGAGCACCGGGAGGGCGCCGTCCGCGACCGGGAGACCTTCGTCCTGCTCTGGCTCGGCCAGGGGATCGGGGCCGCCGTGATGCTGGACGGCAAGCTGCGTCAGGGGGCGTCCGGCGGTGCGGGGGAGATCGGCTTCCTGCCCGTCCCGGGGGTGAGCGGGCTGCCCTCGGCGGTCAACTGCGAGGGCGGATTCCACTCCCTGGCCGGCTCGGTCGCCCTGTGCGAACTCGCCGCCGCGCACGGACTCGTGGACCTCGGCGCGGTGGCGGAGGGCGGTGAGGAGGCGGCCGCCGTGGACGCGGTGCGGGCCGCTCTGGAGGCGGGGGAGGCGGGTGAGCCCTTCCTGAAGGAGGTGGCCGACCGGCTCGCCCTCGGCTCCGCCGCCGTCGTCTCGGTGCTCGACCCCGGCTGCGTCCTGCTCGCGGGGGCCGTCGGCCATGCGGGCGGGGCCGCACTCGCGGCCCGGGTCGAGGAACGGCTGGCCGCGATGTCACCCCTGCGCACGGAGGTCCGCGCCGGTTCGCTGGGCGACGGGGCCGTGCTGCGCGGTGCGCTGATCAGCGCCCGGGACGCGGCGCAGGACGCGCTGTTCGCCCCGGAGGGCTGAACCGCGGGTCGGGGAGCCGCGGGCTGTCGGCGGCCCAAGGTTCCCCGGACGCCCGCCGGGCGTGCCGGATCAGGCCGGGTGCCGGTGGCTCAGCCCAGGCGGCTGTGGCGGCGGTCGAGGAACTCCTCGAACGTCACGGTCCCCACGGCGTGTTCGGGCGCCAGATGGTCACCGCGCCGGTAGCCCGCGTACGCCTTGCCCGCCAGCCGGACCGGCACCACCCGCCGCCTGCGCCCGGTGGCCCGCAGGAACGCCCCGGCCAGGTCGGTCAGCGTACGGACCTCGGGGCCGCCCAGGTCGGGCGCCCGGCCGACCGGTCCGCCGAGCGCCAGGGCGGCCAGCCGGCCGGCGACCTCGCCGCTGTCGACGGGCTGGAGCGACACCCCGGCGGCCACCGGCAGCACGGGCAGCCTGGCCGCGCCGGACAGGACGCGCAGGGCCAGGTCGTGGAACTGCGTGGTCCGCAGGATCGTCGAGCCGAGCCCGGAGTCCTCGATCATCCGCTCGACGCGGTGCTTGACCGTGTAGTAGCCCAGCGGAAGCCGGTCCACGCCCACGATCGAGATGTAGAGGAGATGCGGCGTCCCGGCCCGCTTCGCCGCGTTGATGAGGAATCCCGCCGCCCGGTCGTCGCCGCCGCGCGGGGTGGTGGCGCAGTGGACGATCACGTCCGCCCCCTCGACCGCCGCGTCGAGGCCCTTGCCATCGCGGAGATCGACGGCGTACGAGGGGGAGCGGCGGCTGAGACCGCGGACGTCGGCCCCTTCGGTGCGCAGCCGCTCCGCGACCTGCCGCCCGAGGGTTCCGGTGGCGCCGGTGACCAGAATCGTCGTCATGGGGCCAGCCTGCCAGAGCGCTCGCCCGCTCCGGCGGCGACCGGGCGAGAACCGCTCGTGCCCCGGCGGCGAATGAGGGAGAACCGCTCACTCCCCACCCCGGCGGCGACCGCGCGAGAACCGCCCACGGCCCGGCGCGAGCGGGGAGAACCGCTCACACCGGGCCGAAGGGCACAGGAGGGCTCAGCAGGCGCCGAGGTCCTTCCAGACGCCCCACTCGCCGGTGGTGCCGGGCTTCTCGCCCTTCGTCCACCAGGACGCCTTCCACTGACGGCCGTCCTGGCTGACGGTGGAGCCGCCGCCGTACTCGGTGGCCGCGTTCCACGCCGGGGCCGAGCAGCTGCCGCCCGGCTGCGTCGGAGTCGGCGTCGGCGTCGGACCGGTCGGGTCCGGAGTCGGGGTCGGGGTCGGGGTCGGGTCGGTCCCGGTGCCGGGCTCGACCACCGTGGTGCCGCGCGCCAGGTCACCGGCGAGGGCGTAGGACTTGCCGCCGAAGGTCACGGTCCAGTTCGACGGGGTGGAGGTGGGCAGGTAGTAGACGAAGTCCAGCTCCACCGAGGCGCCGGGGGCCAGGCTCTGCCAGGCCGGGAGCTTCAGCGAGACGCGGTTGTAGTCGCCCTTCAGCCCGCCGATGTTGTCGGCCGCCGTGTGGTCGCTGCGGATGATCGTCGTACCGAAGCCGGACTGGTCCTTGGCGTTGGCCGGGGCGGAGGTGGAGTAGTCGAACTGGAACTCCGTACCGCCGGGCAGTGTGGCCTGGGTCCGGTTGGTGAACTTCAGCTTGGGGCTGATCGGGTAGTTGGAGTCGCCCAGCGGGAACTGCCCGAAGGAGACGTCGATGTTCAGCGCCTCGGTCGGCAGGGCGGTCGTGGCGCGCTTCGCGCCGTACGGGGTGGCCGACTTGAACGCGTCGTACATCGCGGTGGTCAGCGTGGAGCCCGTCTCGTACTGGCCCTTGGCCGCGTTCCACCGGTAGTCGCCCGCCAGCTCCCAGATCATCGTGCCGCCGATGCCCTTGTCCACGACGTAGTCGGCCTTGGCCTTCACCGACTGCTCGTCCTCGGTGGAGAGGAACACCTTCTTCTCGGCGTTCCACAGCCACGGGGCGACCAGCGTGGAGTGGTACTTACGGGCGTACGTGCCGGTCAGCTGGGTGTTCGCGGGGAAGCCGTAGTCGGTGACGTAATCCCCGACGATGCCCTTCTCCAGGTTCTTCGCGTGCCACATCGGGTTGGAACCGGCGGGCGATTCCTTGCCGCCCGTGTCCTTGTCGTGCCACAGGTTGTCGATGCCGACCGCGCCGTCACCGCACTTGGTCAGCCCCGCGCCCGCCGGGCAGTCGGTCGTGGCCGCCTTGCCCCACAGGCCGTCGGTGCCGCCCTGCACGTTCTTGAAGCCGCGGGTGTAGTACGGCAGTCCGATGTTGATCCGGCCTGCCGGCATCGAGCCGCGGAAGTAGCGGTAGGCCCAGTCGGTGTTGAGGTAGCCGAGGCCGCCGTACTGCGAGGTGGTGTACACACCCGCCTGCGCCAGCTCGTTGTCCTTGCCGTCGTCGAACAGCGAGGCGTTGGGCCCGACATACTCGTTCCAGGCGCCGTGCAGGTCGTAGGACATGATGTTGACGTAGTCCAGGTACTTCTGCATCTGGTACGTCTCCATGCCCCGCAGCAGATAGCCGGAGGAGGGGGCGGCGACGGTCAGCAGGTAGTGCTTGCCGTCGGCCTCGCCCGCGCGGTCGAGCTTCTCGCGCAGCGTCTTCATCAGCGCGTCGTAACCCTTGACCAGGCCCGCCCGGCGGCCGTTGGCCAGTGTGTGGTCCAGCGGGTTGCCCGCGTCCTTCATCGTGGTGGCGTACTCGTAGTCGATGTCGACGCCGTTGAAGCCGTACTTCTTGATGAAGCCGACGGCCGAGTCGGCGAAGGTGTTGATGCCCGCCTGGTTGACCGAGCCGTCGGCGTTGGTCGCCATCGAGTAGAAGCCGCCCGAGTCGACGCGCTTGCCGTCAGGGCCGAAGTAGCCGCCCGTCTCGGCCCAACCGCCCACGGAGACCAGGGTCTTCACGTTCGGGTGCTGCTTCTTGTACTTCGTCAGCAGGTTGAAGTGCCCCTTGTAGGGGAGCGCCGGGTCCATCTCCGCGCCCGCCACGCCGGGCCAGGTCATCCCGGTGGAGGCGTTGTCGGCGCTGTCCGGCCCGACCGAGAGCTTGTTGGCGCCGTCCACGTGCGCGAAGGCGTAGTTGAGGTGCGTGACCTTGTCCCACGGGATGTCCGGGACCAGGTAGGCGTCCTTGCCGTCCTTGCCGGTACGCCAGTTGGTGAAGTAGCCGATGACGCGCCGTTTGTGGTCGGCGCCCATCTTCTCGCGTCCGTCGCTGTCGTAGACGGAGCAGTAGGGGGTGGTGACACCGGGGGTCTTGTACAGCCCGTCCGGGCGACAGGACTCGTGGTCGGTGGCGGCCGCCGAAGGGGTGGCGGCGAGTGAACTCAGCAGCAGTCCGGCGACGGCTGCGCCGGCGGCGAGGAGTGAGGCTCTCGCTCGGGTGGGGGACAGCATGTGGTCGTTCCTCCTGGGGAGGTCGGCAGAACACAACTGGCTGAAAGAAGGTGGGCCTGTCGGGGTCCTGGTGTGCGCGCACCGTGGGACCGAACCTCGGAGGTGACGCAGAGATTAAGAGGACTAGACCAGTGCGTCAATAGGTCTGGACCTTTAAGGCTCAACTTCATGAATGACTACGTTGTCGCGTTCATCCCGACGTGAACGCGCCACGTTTTCCGTGACCCGGCGTGACTCGGTGTGACCGGGTCGACACGAATCCTGTGACCCAGCCCACAGTGCTCACCCGCATGGCCGAGAGGCGTCCGTGGCAGACTGGTTCCGTACCAGTAGCAGCGCACTCCGGGGTCGGTGCAATTCCGAACCGGCGGTTATAGTCCGCGACCCGTCCGCAGCCAGCGGCCGGTTGACCAGGTGAAATTCCTGGACCGACGGTTAAAGTCCGGATGGGAGGCAGTGCGCGGCGGGTTGTCATCGGTACGCCGCCGTCGGCGGACGCATGGCCGGGAGAACTCCCGGACGCCGTGCGTTCCTGGCGTTTCCCGTTCTCGGGATTTCGGCGTTTCCGCAGGTGATCCGCTTCATCTGTCGTCATCGACAGGCCCCGGAGTCCGTGCCCGAAGAGGCAGGAGGACCCGGTGGACACCGCAGCCGACATCACCGCCATGCGCCGAGCGATCACGCTCGCCGCGCGCGGTCTCGGCTCCACCAGCCCCAATCCGGTCGTCGGATGCGTGATCACCGACGCCGCCGGAGCCGTGGCCGGTGAAGGCTTCCATCAGCGCGCCGGAGGGCCGCACGCCGAGGTCCACGCCCTGCGCGCGGCCGGCGACCGGGCCCGCGGCTCCACCGCCTACGTCACCCTCGAACCCTGTAACCACACCGGCCGCACCGGCCCCTGCGCCCAGGCCCTCCTGGCCGCCGGGATCAGCCGTGTCGTCTACGCGGTCGGCGACCCGAACCCGCAGGCCACCGGCGGCGGCGACACCCTGCGCGCGGCCGGGGTCCAGGTGGAGCAGGGCCTCCTCGCCGACGAGGCCGAGGCGGGCAACGCCGCCTGGCTGACCTCGGTGCGCCTCGGGCGGCCGTACGTCCTGTGGAAGTACGCCGCCACCCTCGACGGCCGCGTCGCCGCCGCCGACGCCACCAGCCGCTGGATCACCTCGCCCGAGGCTCGCGCCGACGTCCACCGGCTGCGCGCCGAGGCCGACGCCGTGCTCGTCGGCTCCGGCACCGCCCGCACCGACGACCCCCAGCTGGGCGTACGCGGCATCGACGGCGCCACCCAGCCGCTGCGGGTCGTCGTCGACACCAACGCCACCGCCGTGAAGCCCGGCGCCCGGGTCCTGGACGCCACCGCGCCCACCCTGGTCGCCGTGGCCGACGACGCCCCGGCCGGACACCTCCCCGAGGCCGCCGTCCTGCGCCTGCCCCGTGCGGCCGCCGGACCCGGCCTCGACCTCGACGCGCTCCTCGAAGACCTGCACACCCGGGGCGTCCGCTCCGTACTCCTCGAAGGCGGCCCCACCCTCGCGGGCGCCTTCGTCGCCGCCGGGAAGGTCGACAAGGTCGTCGGCTATCTCGCCCCGGTCCTGCTCGGAGCCGGCCCCGCCGCCCTCGCGGACGCCGGAATCTCCACCATCTCCGAGGCGTTGCGCCTCGATGTGACCGAGACCGTGCCGATCGGCCCCGATCTGCGCGTCACCGCCGTCCCCGCCGTCCCCGCCCCTGCTCGGAAGGGAAACTGAGTGTTCACCGGAATTGTCGAAGAACTGGGTGAGGTCACCGCCGTCGAGCAGCTGGCCGACGCCTCCCGCTTCCGGCTGCGCGGCCCCCTCGTCACCGAGGGCGCGAAGCACGGCGACTCCATCGCGGTCAACGGCGTCTGCCTCACCGTCGTGGACACCGGCGACGGCGAGTTCACCGCCGACGTGATGGCCGAGACGCTGAAGCGCTCCAGCCTCGGCGCGCTCGCCCCCGGCTCCCGGGTAAACCTGGAGCGCCCGATGGCGCTCGGCGGCCGGCTCGGCGGACACCTCGTCCAGGGCCATGTGGACGGCACCGGCACCATCGTCGAGCGCACCCCCTCCGAGCACTGGGAGATCGTCAAGGTCTCCCTGCCCGCCGAGCTGCCCCGGTACGTCGTGGAGAAGGGCTCCATCACCGTCGACGGCGTCAGCCTCACCGTCGTCGAGGCGGCGGCCGACTACTTCACCATCAGCCTCATCCCCACCACCCTCGCCCTGACCACGCTCGGCCACAAGCAGCCCGGCGACCCGGTCAACCTGGAAGTGGACGTCATCGCCAAGTACGTCGAGCGGATGCTCGGCGAGCGGGCCGGACAGGACCCGCGATGAACGCCGCCTCCTGGCTCAACTCCGAGGCCTTCACCGTGTTCGGCCAGCACATCAAGTGGTCGGACATGATCGGCAACATCGTCGGCCTGATCGCCCTGGCCCTCGGCTGGCGGCGCTCCATCTGGACCTGGCCCGCCCAGCTCCTCTCCGGCGTGATCCTGCTCGTCGCGTTCGCCTCCGCGCACCTCTCCGGCAGCGCGGGCAAGCAGCTGGTCGTCATCGTCGTCGCCCTGTGGGGCTGGTGGTCCTGGAACCGCGGCAGGCAGCAGGCCCAGGACGGCTCCATCGCCGTCCGCTTCGCCACCTGGCGCGAACGCGGCGTGCTGATCGGCGCCGCCGCTCTCGGCACCCTCGCCGTCGGCGGCCTGTTCACCGCGTTCCCGTCGCTGTCCTGGGATCCGTGGCCGGACGCGTACATCTTCGTCGGCACCGTCGTCGCGATGTACGCCCAGGCCCGCGGCATGGTCGAGTTCTGGTTCGCCTGGCTGCTCGTCGACCTGGTCGGCGTACCCCTGAACTTCGCCAACGGATTCGCCTTCTCCGGCTTCGTCTACGTCATCTACGGCGCCCTCGTCCTGTGGGGGATGCGCGACTGGTGGCTGCGTACGCGGACACCCGCTCTGGAAGGAGCCACGGCATGACTGCCCAGCCCACCTGGCTGCACCCCGGCCACGACCCGCTCCCCGAGAACCTCTCCCTGGACCCGGTCGAGCAGGCCATCCGCGACATCGCGGCGGGCCGCCCCGTCGTCGTCGTGGACGACGAGGACCGCGAGAACGAGGGCGACCTCGTCATCGCCGCCGAGAAGGCCACCCCCGAGATCGTCGCCTTCATGATGAGCGAGTGCCGCGGCCTGATCTGCGCGCCCATGGAGAGCGACGAGCTGGAACGCCTCGAACTGCCGCAGATGGTCGAGGACAACACCGAGTCGATGCAGACCGCCTTCACGGTCTCCGTCGACGCCTCCGCCGTCCACGGCGTCACCACCGGCATCTCCGCCGCCGACCGCGCCACCACCCTGCGGCTTCTCGCGGGCGGCGTCGCGGGCCCCGGCGACTTCGTCCGGCCCGGCCACATCTTCCCGCTGCGCGCCCGCTCCGGCGGCGTCCTCGTCCGCAACGGCCACACCGAGGCCGCCGTCGATCTCGCCCGGCTCGCCGGGCTCCGCCCCGCCGGCGCGATCGTCGAGATCGCCGGCGCGGATGGTGTCATGCTCCGGCTGCCCGAGCTGGTCCCCTTCGCCCGCAAGCACGGTCTGACGATCATCTCCATCGAGGACCTGATCGCCTACCGCCGCAGCAGCGAGCCGACCGTCCGCCGCGAGGCCGAGACCCGGCTGCCCACCACGTTCGGCGACTTCACCGCGTACGGCTACCGCTCCATCGCCGACGGGGTCGAGCACGTCGCCCTGGTCCACGGCGACATCGGCGACGGCGAGGACGTCCTCGTCCGGATCCACTCCGAGTGCCTGACCGGCGACATCTTCCAGTCCCAGCGCTGCGACTGCGGCCCCCAGCTGCACGCATCCATGCGGCGCATCACCGAAGCGGGCCGGGGCGTCGTCGTCTACCTCCGCGGCCACGAGGGGCGCGGCATCGGCCTGCTCTCCAAGCTGCGCGCGTACGAACTCCAGGAGCGCGGCGTCGACACCCTCGACGCCAACCTGGAGCTCGGCCTGCCCGCCGACGCCCGCGACTACGCCGCCGGCGCCCAGATCCTCAAGGAGCTCGGCGTCACCAGCCTGCGGCTGATGACCAACAACCCCGACAAGACCGCGGCCGTCGTCCGCCACGGACTCGCCGTCACCGGCCGGGAACCCATGCCCGTCCAGGCCGGCGAGCACAATCTGCGCTACCTGCGCACCAAGCGCGACCGGATGGGCCACGACCTGCCGTGGCTCGACGGAACCCCGGCGTCGACCTGCGCCAACCAGTAACGAACACTTCTTAACCAGCAACAGGAGAGACATGAGCGGCAAGGGTGCACCCGAACTGTCTGTACGCAACTGCGGCGACCTCCGCGTGGCCGTGATCGCGGCCCAGTGGCACGAGAAGGTCATGGACGGACTCGTCGACGGCGCGCTGCGCGCCCTGCACGAGCTGGGCATCGACGAGCCGACCCTGCTCCGGGTGCCCGGCTCCTTCGAGCTGCCCGTCGTCGCCAAGGTGCTCGCCGGACGCGGCTACGACGCGATCGTCGCCCTCGGCGTGGTCATCCGGGGCGGCACCCCCCACTTCGAGTACGTCTCCCAGGGCGTCACCCTCGGCCTCACCCAGGTCACCGTCGACACCGGTGTTCCCGTCGGCTTCGGCGTACTGACCTGCGACACCGAGGAGCAGGCGCTCGACCGGGCCGGCCTCGAAGGGTCCAACGAGGACAAGGGGCACGAAGCGGTCACCGCGGCCGTGGCCACCGCGGCCACGCTGCGGACCGTCAGCGAACCCTGGCGCTGAGTGCCCTTCGGCGACCCCGTATTCTGAGGACCATCATGGCCAACAAAACCTTCGAAGAGCTCTTCACCGAGCTCCAGCTCAAGGCCGCCGAGGGCGACCCCGCGACCTCCCGCACCGCCGAACTGGTCGACAAGGGCGTCCATGCCATCGGCAAGAAGGTCGTCGAGGAGGCCGCCGAGGTCTGGATGGCCGCCGAGTACGAGGGCAAGGAAGCCGCCGCCGAGGAGATCTCCCAGCTGCTGTACCACGTCCAGGTGATGATGGTCGCGCGCGGGATCTCGCTCGACGACGTCTACGCCCATCTCTGAGCAGACACCTGCCAGCCCGTTCCGCAACCCCTCCGCACAAAGGAAACCTGACCTCATGCTGCGCATCGCCGTCCCCAACAAGGGTGCAATCTCCGGGCCTGCGATGGCGATGCTCCATGAGGCGGGCTACCGGCAGCGCAAGGAGTCGAAGGAACTGGTCCTCGTCGACCCGACGAACGAGGTCGAGTTCTTCTACCTGCGGCCGCGCGACATCGCGATCTACGTCAGCTCCGGCAAGCTCGACATCGGCATCACCGGCCGCGACCTGCTGCTGGACTCCGGGGCCGAGGCCGAGGAGATCCTGCAGCTCGGCTTCGCCCGCTCCACCTTCCGCTACGCCACGAAGCCCGGCACGGCCACCGGCCCCAAGGACTTCACGGGCATGACGATCGCCACGTCCTACGAGGGCATCGTGGCGAAGCACCTGGCCGACGAGGGCGTCGACGCCTCCGTCGTGCACCTCGACGGCGCCGTCGAGACCGCCATCGAGCTCGGCGTCGCCCAGATCATCGCCGACGTCGTCGAGACCGGCACCAGCATGCGCAACGCGGGCCTGGAGATCATCGGCGAGCCGATCATGAAGTCGGAGGCCGTGGTGATCCGCCGCACCGGCGCCCCCGCCGACGACCCCAAGGTGCAGCAGTTCCTCCGCCGCCTCCAGGGCGTCCTGGTCGCCCGGTCCTACGTGATGATGGACTACGACTGCCGCGTCGAGCACCTGGAGCGCGCCGTCGCCCTCACCCCGGGCCTGGAGTCGCCGACCATCTCCCCGCTGCACCACGAGGGCTGGGTCGCCGTCCGCTCCATGGTCGCCGCCAAGGAAGCGCAGCGGATCATGGACGACCTGTACGAGCTCGGCGCCCGCGCCATCCTCACCACGGCCATCCACGCCTGCCGCCTCTGACGGCCCCGGCCACCCGCACCCCCCCGAGAGAAGACCCCGATGTCCGCGCCCAGGCCCGAACTCCCCACCCTGCCGGTCACCTTCCGGCCCACCCTCACCCGGGTGGTCCTGCTGAGCGTGGGCGTGGCGATGTTCCTCGTCATCACCGTCATCGCGCTGATGCTGGAGCGGCTCAACGCGGGGGAGCGGGCCAGCTTCGTCTTCGTCGCGGCGCTCTTCCTGGGTGTCCTGGCCCTGCTCAGCAGGCCCAAGGTCACCGCCGACGACACCGGGGTCACCGTCGTCAACATCACCCGGACCCGCAGGCTGGCGTGGGAGGAGATCCTCCGCGTCAACCTGCGCTCCGGCGACCCCTGGGTCTTCCTCGACCTCAGCGACGGCACCAGCATGCCCGCCCTCGGCATCCAGCCCGGCATGGCCAAGCAGCAGGCCATCCGCGACGCCCGCGCCCTGCGCTCCCTCGCCGAGGCGCGCGGCGCCGGAAGCGACGACACCCCCTTGGACGGCTGAGCCCCTGCCCGGCGCGGGGCCTTCTTGTCTACTCTGGTGGGCGGCGGCGCCCCGTGCGCCCCACCCCGCCCGTACCACGGCCCCACCCGGGCCCGCGGGGACTTCCTGCGACCCAAGGAGTGACTCCCTCCAGCAATGGACGGATCGTCCGGTAGTACCTGCGCCGCCCCTTCCCCGGAGGCGGCGGCCTCATGACCACCCCCCTGCTGCTCCTCGCGGCGGCCTTCCTCCTCATCCTCGCCAACGGGTTCTTCGTGGCAGCCGAATTCGGGCTCGTCACCGTGGAGAAACCCGACGCCGAACGAGCCGCCGCCGAGGGCGACCGACGCGCCCGTACCGTCGTCGAGGCCCTGCGCGAACTCTCCTTCCAGCTCTCCGGCACTCAGCTCGGTATCACCCTCACCTCCCTGGTGGTGGGCATGCTCGCCGAACCGGCCCTCGCCCAGCTGCTCGCCGGGCCCCTCACCGCCACCGGACTCCCCGCGGGGGCCGTCTCCGGCGTCGCCGTCGTCATCGGCATGCTGCTGGCCTCCGCCGTCCAGATGATCGTCGGCGAACTCGTGCCGAAGAACTGGGCGGTCTCCCGGCCGCTCCAGGTGGCCCGCTTCGTCGCCGGACCGCAGGCCCGCTTCGCGGCCCTCCTGCGACCGGTGATCACCCTCCTCAACGCCCTGGCCAACCGGCTGGTACGCCTCTTCGGCGTCGAGCCCACCGACGAACTGGCCTCCGCCCGCACCCCGGGCGAACTGGTCTCCCTGGCCCGGCACTCAGCCGAGGCCGGAGCACTGGAACAGGACACCGCCGACCTCTTCGTCCGGACCCTCTCGCTGGCCGGCCTCACCGCCCAGCACGTCATGACCCCCCGGGTGAAGGTCAGCGCCCTGCACTCCTCCGCGACCGCCGAGGACGTCCTCAACCTCACCCGCGCCACCGGCCTCTCCCGCTTCCCGGTCTACCGGGACCGCATCGACGAGGTCATCGGCATGGTCCACCTCAAGGACGCCCTCGCCGTCCCCGCCCACGAGCGCCTGCGGACCCCGGCCGGCCGGATCGCCGTCGCCCCGCTCCTGGTGCCCGGCACGCTGCCGGTGGAACACCTGCTGCGACGGCTGCGCCACGAACAGCCGATAGCCGTGGTCGTCGACGAGTACGGCGGCACCGCCGGCGTCGTCACGCTGGAGGACATCATCGAGGAGCTCGTCGGCGAGGTCCGCGACGAGCACGACGCCGAGGGCGCGGGCCGCCCCGAGCTGACCGCCGCCACCGCCGAGGACGGCCGCCCCGCGTGGGACGCCGAGGGCAGCTGCCGGGTGCACACCCTGCGCCGCGGCGGCCTGGACGTCCCCGACGGACCGTACGAGACCGTCGCCGGGCTCGTCGCGGAACTCCTGGGCCGCATCCCCGCCCCCGGCGACCGGGCCGAACTCCCCGGCTGGCGGATCACCGTCCGCCAGGTCGGCCACAACCGCGCCGAACGGGTCCGGTTCACCCGGACGTCCGACCCGCTGCCGGACCCGGCCGCACGACGCGGCCTGTCGAAGGCGTCCGGGCGGAGCACGCCTGACGCATCCGGGCGCGCCCTGCTGGAGGCCGCGCGATGAGCCTGCTCCAACTCCTCCTCGCCGCCCTCCTCGTGCTGGCGAACGGCTTCTTCGTCGGCGCGGAGTTCGCCCTCGTCTCCGTCCGCCGCAGCCAGATCGAACCGCTGGCCGCCCAGGGCTCCGGCCGGGCCCGCACCGTCCTGCACGGCCTGGAGAACCTGCCGCAGATGATGGCCGCCGCCCAGTTCGGCATCACCGTCTGCTCCCTCACCCTCGGAGCCGTCGCCGAGCCGACCGTCGCCCACCTCCTGGAGCCGGTCTTCCACGCGGCGCACCTCCCCGAAGGGCTCGTCCACCCCCTGGGCTTCGCCCTCGCGCTCATGACCGTGGTCGTCCTGCACCTGGTCATCGGGGAGATGGTCCCGAAGAACCTCGCGATGGCCGCGCCCGAACGGACCGCACTCTGGCTCAGCCCCGGCCTGGTCGCCTTCGCCCGGCTCTGCCGCCCGGCCACCACCGCGCTCGGCGCCTGCGCCGGTCTGGTCCTTCGGCTCGTCGGCGTCGAGCCGAAGGACGAGGTGGAGGCTGTCTTCACCAGTGAGCAGCTCAACCGGCTCGTGGAGGACTCCGGACAGGCCGGCCTCCTCGGACCGGAGGCCGCGATGCGCCTGGAGGACGCCCTCGAACTGGGCAGCAGGCCCGTCGCCGACGTCCTGCTGGAGCGGGCGTCGCTCGTCACGGTCGACCCGTCGGTGACTCCGCGCCGGATCGAGGAGCTGACGGTACGCACCGGCTTCTCGCGCTTCCCGGTCTGCGCCGAGGGCGGCGGCCCCTTCATGGGCTACCTCCACGTCAAGGACGTGCTGGAGCTGGAGGATGCCGACCACGCGGTCCCGCGGCAGATCTGGCGCCCGATGGCGACCGTACGGGCCGAACTCCCCCTGGACGACGCCCTGACCGTGATGCGCCGCGCCGCGACGCACCTCGCCCAGGTCGCCGACGGATCGGGCCGGGTCCTCGGCCTGGTCGCCATGGAGGACGTCCTGGAGACGCTGGTGGGGGAGGTACGCGACCCGGCCCACCGGGTGGTGTCCGTGCCCCGCCGTACGGTGGACGTACCCAGGACACCGGGGCGGCCGCCGTCCGGAGCCCTCGTGCGCTGAGCCGGCGGTGAGGGCCGGGCCCGCGTGCCCTGACGGTGGGTGAAGGCCGGGCCGGGGTGTTGACTTCCGGCCCGGCCCTCACACCGCGCCCGGCTCCTGCTTGCCCCGGCCCACCGGACCGCGCCCCGACAGCACCTCGCCGTACGCCTGCATCAGGTCCGGCAGCCGCAGCGTCGACAGATCCTCCCGGGTCAGCCCGCCCGCATAGCCGGAGAGCCGCAGATCCCGGTAGGCGCAGCTCTTCTCGTACAGCGTCCGCAGGAAACGGCCGTTGCCCAGCTCGTCGATCCACCCCTGGTCCACCACATGGCCGCTGATGGACCGCAGCTCGTCCACCGCCTCCTCGTCCCACACGTCGTCGTTCTCGGCGGCCAGGACGCCCCCGATCGCGGTGAGTTCGAGCGGCCGGTAGCTGGGGAAGTCGACCCGGCTGGTGAAGCGGGAGGAAAGACCCGGGTTGGTGGCGAGGAGGCGGTCCATGCCCTCCGGGTAACCCGCGAGGATGACGACGAGATGGTCCCGGTTGTCCTCGGCCCGCTTGAGGAGCACCTGCAACGCCTCGTCGCCGTACGCGTCGCCCTTGCTGTAACCGGAGTTGGCCAGGCTGTACGCCTCGTCGACGAACAGCACCCCGCCCAGCGCCGAGTCGATCAGCTCGTTCGCCTTCACCGCCGTCTGACCCAGGAACTCCCCGACCAAGTCGGACCGTTGGGCCTCGACCAGATGATCGCCGCCGAGCAGCCCGAGGGCGTAGAAGACCCGGCCCAGGATGCGGGCCACCGTGGTCTTGCCGGTGCCGGAGGGGCCGGAGAAGACGAAATGGCGCTTCGGCGGCTGCACGGGGAGGCCCTGCTCGGCCCGCAGCCGGGCCATGTTCAACTGCGCCGAGAGCGCCTTGACCTGCCGCTTGACCGGCTCCAGGCCGACCATCCGCTCCAGCTGCGCCAGCGCCTCGGCCAGCAGCGCGGGATCGCTGGGCCCGGCCGGGAAGGGCGGCGGCTTGCGGGTCTTGGTGCGGCGGGCGCCCTCGACCGGGACGGGCGGACCGGGGACCGGATCGTCGCCGAGCAGCCCCGCTTCGCCCACCGGCCAGGACTCGCGCCCGTCCACCAGGTCGGTGCCGAGCAGCGCGTCGCCCTCCGGTTGCGCCTCCGCCGCCGAGCCCCCCGAACCGAAACCGGTCAGGGTCACGGCGGCCAGATCCGCCGACTCGTCGTACCCGTCGCCCTCCACGAGCGCGGCGAGCCGGGCGGAGGTGTCCATGAACGCCGGGTCCACCCGGTGGACCGCCCGGTACAGCGGCAGGGCGGCCGCGCTGCGCCCCGTGCCCTCGTGGGCCCGCGCCAGCCAGTAGCGCAGCTCCTTGCGCTGGGGCTGCTCGCTGCGACACCGCATCAGCGCGGCCGACAGCAGCGGCTCCGCCTGCCCGAACATCTCCAGCCGCACCCGGGCCATTCCGCCGAACAGACCCGCCTCGATGCCCAGCATCGGATCGTCGACGAGCTGCTCGGTGCACCGCACCAACTGCTCCCAGTCCTTGACCAGATACGAGCGGCAGGCGTGCAGGAACCGCACCTGCGGGTCCGCGTCCACCGGCGGCAGTCCGGCCAACGCCCGGTCCAGCTCGGGCACATGGCGGCCGTCCAGCCAGTGCGAGGCGTGCGCCAGCAGCAGATCGCGCGGGCTCTCCAGCACCGGCTGCACCCACCAGCCCAGCCAGTACCAGGAGTTGAGCGTACGGCGGTGGCGTGCGCGCTGTTCGCCGAAGCGGTCGCGGTGCCGGTACATGCGTAACAGCGCCGTGGTGGTGTCGATCCGCAGCGCGTGGAGGCCGAGCCAGCCGTCCGCCATGCCGGGATCGAACCGCACCGCGGCTCTGAACTCCTCCTCGGCCTGCGGGTAGGCGCCCATCGTGTAGGCGTCCATGCCACGCAGCCAGGCGAGGTCGGCGGGGGCCCCAGCGCCCTGTGTGCCGATGTCCATCAGGTCCCCCACAAACCGTGCCCCCAGGATGTCCCGCCCGCACAGCATGCCCACCGGAGCGTGCTGAATCACGGCGTGGAGGAAGGGAATTGACCACACCGAGGTGCATCGTACCCGCGCACAGGGGGAGGAGCCGCTCAACGGCCGACCCTCAGGGGCGGTCACCGAGGGTGAGGGAATCGCTCTGCGTAGTCGCCGGAGTGGGGTGGGGAGCACAGGGCGAAGCCCCCGATCACGGGGGAACAACCGGGGGCTTCGCGTCTGCGGGGGCTCCGAAAAGCCGCACAATGAGAACGTAAGTCCAGTAAGGCCCCCCGGTCAAGCAGAGTTGGGGCACTTCCGGCCCGATTTCCGACTGCTCAGTATGGCGGGGCGTCCTGGCTACCGTGTGTGACGTTTCGGTTCGCTCCCGCTGTCGCGCGAGGCCCCGGCAGCCACGCGTACCCCTGCGGCAACTGGCGTACCAGCGTGTCGGCGTACGGCCGTGAGGGATCTTCGGCGAAGTGCCGCGCCTCGGCGAGCGTCCACCCGTCCCAGAACCCGGTGAGCCCGGCCCCGTCCCGGCGTCGGCCCCGCTCCCAGGACGTCTCCCGGTCCAGCTCCATCCAGCACAGCGCCGCCAGCCACGGCCGCACCTCCCGGCGTCCCGCGCCGACCCCCTCCACCAGCACCACCGGGGCCGGCTCCAGGCTCCGCGCCGGCCCGAAGCGGCGCTCCGTCCAGTCGTACGGGAGATAGCGGGCGCGCTCGCCGCGCGAGAGGGGCCCGAGCACCTGCTCCCGCAGCCGTCCCGTCCAGCCGAACAGCTCCTCGTGCGTGGCCAGATCGTCCAGGCGGAGGACCGGGGCGCCGCCCAGCGCCGCAGCGAGGCGGCCGGTGAAGGTGCTCTTGCCCGAACCGGCGTGCCCGTCGACCGCGACGAGCCGGACCGGCCCGCAGGAGGGGGGCAGCGCGGCGAGGTCATCGGCGTGGCGGGCCAGGTCGTCCATGGCTCCAGGGTACGTTCCGGCACGGGGCCGCCCCCGGGAGTGGTTCGTGCCCCGCAGGTCACGCCAGTGGTCCAGACCCATATTGGTCCGTCGGCGGCCGCCGAACCGCTGGCCCGATCCGCCCCGGAACCGGGATAGTTGGCGCACCGAACGGCATCCGCAAGACCACCTTCCGCATCCGACCGGGGGTCACGACATGACCAGTCCGACTTCGCGCAGAACCGTTCTGACCGCCGCGCTCGCCGCGGCGGCCGGCGCCGGCACGGTGGCCTCCGCCACGACCGCAGCCGCGTCCTCGTCCACCGCCCCGTCCTCGCCCGCCGGCTCCGCCGCCGCCCCGAAGGCCCTCGTGGACAACCGCTTCTGGCACACCTACACCGACTGGCGCTGCGGCGACGGCGACGGCACCCGGATCCTGCCCGGCGCCCGCCCCGGCCTGGCGATCGCCACCCCGGCCGGCCGCACCGACTACACCGACCCGCACACCGGTGCGACGGCCGCCTGGGACTACGCCACCTGGACCTCGCCCGTCCACCGCTCCACGGTCCCCGCCACCGAGGTGATCGCCTCCTGGAACGCCCGTACGCCGGCCGGCACCTGGATCCAGATCGAGCTGAGCGGCGCCTACGCCGACGGCACCGCGACCCCCTGGTTCGTGATGGGCCGCTGGGCGGCGGGCGACGGCGGCATCCGCCGTACGTCCG
The DNA here is from genome assembly GCF_042723425.1 of Streptomyces sp. NPDC058375. Classification (NCBI taxonomy): domain Bacteria; kingdom Bacillati; phylum Actinomycetota; class Actinomycetes; order Kitasatosporales; family Streptomycetaceae; genus Streptomyces; species Streptomyces sp. NPDC058375. The sequence goes on from NZ_JBHXJG010000089.1 coordinate 25,175, forward strand.
TGGACGGCCAGGGCGACCCGCACACCTCCGTGTGGACGGACACCCTCTCGGTGGACGACCCGGCGAGCGGCGTACGCCTGGTCTCCTACCGGCTGCGGCTCACGCTGTACCGCACCCCGGGCAGCCGCCTCACACCGACCGTCTGGCGGGTCGGCGCGATGGCCTCCGACGTGCCCGACCGCTTCACCGTCCCCGCGAGCACCCCCGGGTCCGCCCGCGAACTGCCCGTGCCCCGCTACTCGCAGAACATCCACATCGGGCAGTACCCCGAGTACGACAACGGCGGCGAGGCGTGGTGCAGCCCCACCTCCTCCCAGATGATCATCGAGTGGTGGGGCCGGAAGCCCACCGCCGAAGACCTCGCGTGGGTCAAGCCCGGCCTGCCCGACCCCCAGGTCTGCCACGCCGCCCGCCACACCTACGACTACGAGTACGCGGGCTGCGGCAACTGGCCGTTCAACGCCGCTTACGCCGCCACGTACCGCGACATGAACGCCGTCGTCACCCGGCTCGGCTCGCTCACGGACGTGGAGCGGCTGGTCCGCGCCGGTATCCCCGTCATCACCTCCCAGTCCTTCCTGAAGGAAGAACTGACCGGCGCCGGATACGGCACGTCGGGCCACCTGATGACGGTCATCGGCTTCACCCCCGAGGGTGACGTCATCGCGAACGACCCCGCGTCACCCGACAACGACGCGGTACGCCGGGTCTACCGCCGGCGTGAGTTCGAGAACATCTGGCTCAGGACCAAGCGGTACGACGCCGAGGGGAAGGTCAGGAGCGGGACGGGCGGGGTGTGTTACGTGTACTGGCCCGACCGGCCCGCGCCGAGCCGGCAACGGGTGCTGCGGTCGCTCGGTCTGCTGTGAGCCGGCCCGCTTCTCGCGGTGCGACGGAGGCGGGCGGCGCAGGCGGGTGCGGGTGCTGGGGCGGAGGCTCTCAGTGGTGGGATCCGCCGTGCGCGTCCGGAGCGGCGATGGTCCGGGAGACCTTGTCCTCGCGCCCGGGGGCGACGACGAGGAACTGGCCCATCATGCCGTCGTCCTCGTGGCGCAGGACATGGCAGTGGTACATGTACGGGACTCGCTCGTCCGTGAGGGTGCGGGTGGTACCAGAGCGTCGACGCGGGCTGGTGGACTGTCCAGTGGGGCCGCCAGACCTCGTCGGCGGCCACCGTCTGGTGCGGTCCGCCGTCCATCGCGGGCGGCAGATGCATACCGTGCCAGTGCAGGGTCGTCGGCTCCGGGAGCCCGTTGCGTACGGTCAGGGCGACGCGGTCGCCGTCGCGCATCCGCAGAGTGGGGGCGAGGTAGGGGCCGTTGACGCCCTCGACCCATGGAGCGTCCCCTTCGGTTCCGTACCTGTCACTCAAAGCTGGCAGGTGGTCCGGGCACCTGTCAGCTCTTCCTGACACATCTCAGGGACGAGTACGGGACGGCTCAGGGGAGGCCTCGGGGT
>NZ_JBHXJG010000090.1:0-26383 GCF_042723425.1 Streptomyces sp. NPDC058375
GCTCTCACCCGTTCACGAGCAGGATGCTCACGGCAGGACCGGCGGCTCGGCGGCCCGTTCCCCCTCGGAGAGCTCGACGAACGAGAGGTCGAGCGCGCACTCCGCCGGGATGTCGGCGGCGGAGGTCGCGCACTTCTCGGGCCCCGCCACGCTCTGCCCGTTCACCTCGGGCCCGCCCGCCTGGCGCTTGCCCGTCTCGATCTTCCCCTCCGGGCCGCCTCCGGGAGCCGGCGCGGTGGCGGGGGCGGCGGGCCGGTCAGCGTCCGTGACATCCGGCGAGGACGAACAGGCCGCTGCGCCGACCGTGGCGCACAGGACGAGTGCGGCCGAGGCCGCGACGGTACGAAGTCGCATGGAAGTCCCCCCTACGCGGATGCCCGGAGATCCGGATCATCAGTCGATCCACGGTGCCACAGAGGGGGGTTGGGAGGGCGGAGAACGGGTGAAGAAGGCGGGCAGAGTGCCTCGTCAGCCGACCGGCAGCCCCGGCGCCGGGTGGGCGTCCATGAGGTCCTTCACCTCTTCCCGCACCTTCTTGATCGCCGTCTCGTCGCCCGTGCGTGCCGCGTCGACCGTCGTGGTGATCCAGGCGGCGACCGTACCCATCGAAGAGGCCGGGATGCCCCGGGAGGTGAGCGCCGGGGTGCCGATGCGGATGCCGGAGGGGTCGAAGGGCTTACGGGGGTCGTAGGGGACAGTGTTGTAGTTAACGACGATGCCCGCGCGGTCGAGGGCCTTGGCGGCGGTCTTGCCGGGGACATCCTTGTTCGTGAGGTCGATCAGCAGGAGGTGGTTGTCGGTGCCACCGGAGACCAGGTCGAAGCCGCGGGCCGCCAACTCCTCCCCCAGCGCCCGGGCGTTGGCCACGACCTGGTGGGCGTAGGAGCAGAAGCCGACGGTGGCGGCTTCGCCGAGGGCGACCGCGATGGCGGCCGTGGTCTGGTTGTGCGGGCCGCCCTGGAGGCCGGGGAAGACCGCGCGGTCGATGGCGCGGGCGTGTTCGGCGGTGGAGAGCAGCATCGCGCCGCGCGGCCCGCGCAGGGTCTTGTGGGTGGTGGTGGAGACCACGTCCGCGTGACCGGCGGGCGAGGGGTGCGCGCCGCCCGCGATCAGGCCGGCGATGTGCGCGATGTCCGCGACCAGGACGGCCCCCGTCTCACGGGCGATCTCCGCGAAGCCCGCGAAGTCGATCGTGCGGGGAACGGCCGTGCCGCCGCAGAAGATGAGCCCCGGCCGTTCGGCGAGGGCCAGGTCGCGGACCTCGTCCAGGTCGATCCGGCCGGTGTCGCGGCGGACCCCGTACCGGACGCCGCGGAACCAGCGGCCGGTGGCCGAGACGTCCCAGCCGTGCGTGAGGTGGCCGCCCATCGGGAGGGACATGCCGAGGACGGTGTCGCCGGGCTGGAGGAAGGCCAGGTACGTGGCGAGGTTGGCCGGGGAGCCGGAGTACGGCTGGACGTTGGCGTGGTCCATCCCGAAGAGGGCCTGGGCGCGGCGGACCGCCAGGGTCTCGACCTGGTCGATGATCTGCTGGCCCTCGTAGTACCGCTTGCCGGGGTAGCCCTCGGAGTACTTGTTCTGCAGCACGGTGCTCGAGGCTTCGAGCACGGCGGCGGAGACGTAGTTCTCGCTGGGGATCAGGCGCAGGGTGTCGGCCTGGAGCCGCTCCTCCGCACCGATCAGGGCGGCCAGTTCCGGGTCGGACGCGGTGAGGGCCGGATGGCGGGGTGTGGGGGCGGGGGTGAGGGTGGCGGCGGTGTCGGTTGCGGGCCGGGCGGTCATGGAAGAGGTCCTTCCGGGTCGGCCGCTGTACGCGGCGTGGACCCGGATGCCCAGGCGGACGGCTCTCCGGAGATGACGCCCCGGGCGGGCCCGGGGTGTGCCGCTTCCTCGTGGTCGGTTCCACGGAGCGCCCCTGCCGGGGCACGCGCCAGTCGCGGCGTTCGGCAGTTTAGGGGGCGGGGTGGGGCGACGGTGGCCCGACGCACGAAGAGGCCACCGTGAACGTGCGTGATCGGCGACAGAACGGGGCAGATTCCCGGTGACTTTTCGGCTCGGCGGTGGGGGGACCGTATGGAGTCCGGTGATCGGTATGCGGGTGCGGGCCAGGGGGCCAGGGGCAGCGGGGGCGGGGACAGCGGGGACGTGCCGCCGCTTCGGGAAGGGCCGCCCGGGGACGTGCCCCCGCCGCCGGAGAGGCCTCCCGGGTTCGGGCCGCCCGGGTTTGGTCCGCCCCCGCCGGACGGGCCGCCCGGAGACGTGCCGCCGCCTCCCTCTCGTGCGCCCTCCGTCGGGCCGCCGCCGCCCGGGGCTGCCCTGCGGGCGGTCGCCGTCGCGTTGCTCAATCTGACCGGGCTCGGGCTCGGTTACGCCCTGTTGGGGCGCTGGGGGCGGGCCGCGGTGTGCTGGGCGGCCACGGCGGTGCTGTTGTGGGTGGCGTTGCCCGCCGATCCGGACGGGGCGCCCGGGGGCGTGCTCGTCGGGTATCTGCTCGTGGTGGTGCTCGCCGCCGTCGACGGGGGACGGATCGCCCGGCGTGCGGAGCCGGCAGGGGCGTGGCGGCCCGGGCTGGCGGTCGGGCTGGGCGTGGTGCTGCTGGCCGTGCCGGCGGGCGGGGCGGTGGTGTACGGCTCCGCTCGGGACGAGGCGCGGGAACAGATGCTGCTGGACCGGCTGGCGGCCGGGGACGAGCGGGCCGCCACTGCCTCGCGGCAGCCGTTCGTTGCGGCGAAGGGTGAGTACGGGAAGGCCCTCGACGTCTATCGCGCGCTCGGCGAGGACCATCCCGGCTCGCGGGCCGCGAAGCTCGTCCCGGACCGCCTGAAGGCGTACTACGACGCCGTCTCCGCCCCGTACGCGAAGAAACAACACTGCGAGGCCGTCGCGCCGTTGACCTACCTGCGGTCGTTGCCGGACTCCGTGGACGGGAAGCTGTTGGGCGACCTGGCCGCCTGGCCCGACGAGCCGCTCGCCGTGTCGCTCTACGGGTGCGGTGTCTCGCGTCTGGGAGGGGCGGGCGGCAGCAGTGGTGGTGGGAGTAGTGGCAGCGGCGGCGCGGAGTTGGGCGAGTTGTTGCGTACGTTCCCCGATTCCGCCTCCGCGCGGCAGGTGGGGCCCGCCATCGGCGAGCGGATCAAGGCCCAGGTCGCGGCGTTGAAGGGGGACGAGCCGTGTGCGGCCACCCAGGTGCTGCGCAGCCTCGGCACGACCGCGTCCGAACTCCCCGCCGAGAGCGTGAAGGCACTGCGCGCCGATGCTGACAGGGGCGTCAGGGACGGGGTGTACGCCTGCGGGGTCGACCAGTTCGAGGACGAGAAATTCGGCGACGCCCGCACGACGCTGACCGACTTCGCACGGACGTACAAGAGCGACGGACGGGCACGGCAGGCACGGAACATCGCGATAGCCGCGGAGATAGCCGACGACCGGCCGGCCGCGGGCAAGCGGCTGCCGCCGTCGAAGCGGCCCGGCGGGGCCCGGATGGAGCTGGTCATCAGCAATGACGCCCCGAACACGGTCGAGGTGCTCTACACCGGCCCGGTCACCGGCACCGTCACGCTGAAGGCCTGCGCCGGCTGCGAGCGGTACAGCGCCGCCGAAGGCCAGCGGCGGGCCTGCAAGGCGAGCGGCCGGAGCTACCCGAAGGCACGGCTCCGACTTCCCGCCGGGGAGTACCACTTCCTCTACAAGCACGGCACGGGCGCGACCTCCCGGGTGGACAGCTACTCCTCGGGGTCGAGCATCCAACCGGGCTACACCTACACCAGTTGCACCTACGTCATCGAGCGCGATCCGTTCGGGCTGGACCTGCCCCTCCTCCCGGATCCGGTCGAGCCGGTGCTCAGCCCCCGGTGACCTTCGTTCCGGCCAAGAGCGGCTTCAGCAGCGGATCCGGCGGGCTTGCGACAGTGAACCGGCGGGGCGAGCTCCGGCGGTTGGGGCGAGGTGGGGAGGATCGCCTGGCCTCGCCGGCCCGGCCGCCCGCCGTCAGGCCGAGGCGCGTTTGCGGGAGGACGCCGTCTTCTTCGCCGCGGTGCCGCCGCTCGACGACGTCTGCTTCTTCGCCGCGGTCTTCGTCGCCGTCTTCTTCGCGGTCGTCCGGCCCCCGCTGCCCCCTCCGCTCCCCCCGCTTCCGGTGGTCTTCTTCGTCGTCGATGTCGACTTCTTCCCGCCGGTGGACTTGGGGGCCGACTTCTTCGTCGTGGAGCTTCCGGAGCGGCTGACCGTCTTGCCGGTCGGGGTGCGGTGCGTGCTCTTCTTCGTGGTCTGCGCGGACGACTTCCCCGACGTCTTCCCGGCGGACTTCCCGGACGTCTTCCCGGACGTCTTCTTGATGGGGTGGACGTCAGCGATGTCGCCGTCGTCCTCGTCCTCCGCCCCGGCCCCCTCCTCGCCCCGGGACTTCTTGGCCGCCTGCACGCTGTTCTCCAGGGCCGCGATCAGGTCGATGACCTTGCCGCCGCCGGCGTCCCCCGACTCGGCCGGACGCACGCTCTCGCCGGAGGCCTTCGCGGCGATGAGCTCCTCCACCGCCTCCCGGTAGTCGTCGTGGAGGCTGTCCATGTCGACCTCGCCGAGGGTGTCCATCAGGGCGTCCGCCAGGTCGAGTTCGGCATCGCGGACCGTGACGTCACCCTCCGGCGCGACGCCCTGAGGGGCGCGGATCTCGTCCGGCCACAGCAGGCCGTGCATGGCGATCACGTCGTCCACGACGCGCAGCATGCCGAGCCGTTCGCGGCCGCGCAGGGCGTACTTGGCCACGGCGACCTTATTGCTGCGCTTGAGGGCCTCGCGGAGCAGGGTGTACGGCTTGGCGGCCGGGACGCCGTTGGCGGAGAGGTAGTACGCCGCGTCCATCTGGAGCGGGTCGATCTGGTCCGCGGGCACGAAGGCGACGATCTCGATGGTCTTCGCCGTGGGCAGCGGGAGCTGGGCGAGGTCCTCGTCGGTGATCGGGATCATCGTGCCGTCGGCGTCCTCGTAGGCCTTGCCGATGTCGCCGCCGGTGACCTCTTCCTCGTCCAGTTCACAGACCTTGCGGTACCGGATCCGGCCACCGTCGGCGAGGTGGATCTGCCGGAAGTGGATCGAGTGGTTCTCGGTGGCGTTGACCAGCTTGATCGGGATGCTGACCAGCCCGAAGGAGATCGCGCCGTTCCAGATGGACCTCACCGTTCACCCCTTGTCGACCGTCGACCTCTACGGACTCTGTGGCGGTTGGAGCCTCTTTGGCATGGATGGCATGGTTTCGTGTGATTCTTATCGTATGACGCCGATCACCGAGGTGGAGGGGCGACGGGTCTCGCTCAGCAATCTCGACAAGGTTCTGTATCCGGCCACCGGGACGACCAAGGGCGAGGTACTGCACTACTACGCGGCCACCGTGGGCGGCGTGGTCCTGCCCCATCTGCGCGACCGTCCCGTGTCCTTCCTGCGGTATCCGGACGGGCCGGGCGGCCAGCTCTTCTTCACCAAGAATCCGCCACCCGGTACGCCCGCCTGGGTGGGTACCACCCCCGTGCCCCGGAGCGAGGACCCGGGCGCCCGGCAGGTGGTCGTACGGGATCTGGCCTCGCTGATGTGGGCGGCCAACCTGGTGGTGGAGTTCCACACTCCGCAGTGGCGCACCGATGCGCCGGGGATCGCCGACCGGATGGTCTTCGACCTGGATCCCGGCTCCCCCGCGACCGTCGTCGAGTGCTGCGCGGTGGCGCTATGGCTGCGGGAGCGGCTGGCTGCCGACGGGCTGCTCGCGTACGGGAAGACGTCCGGGTCCAAGGGGCTGCATCTGCTGGTTCCGCTGGAGCCCACGCCGTCCGGCGAGGTGTCCGCGTACGCGAAGCGGCTCGCCGTGGAGGCGGAGGAGGCCCTTCCGAAGCTGGCCCTGCACCGGATGAAGCGTGCCCTGCGGCCGGGCAAGGTGTTCGTCGACTTCAGCCAGAACTCCGCGTCGAAGACCACCGCCACGCCCTACACCCTGCGCGCCCGGCCCGAGCCCACCGTCTCGGCCCCCGTGACCTGGGACGAGATCGCGGGATGCCGGGAGGCCGGGGCCCTGGTGTTCCGCGCCGAGGACATGGGCGGACGGCTGGACCGGTACGGGGATCTGCTCGCCCCGCTGAACGACCCGGAACAGGGACGTCCGCTGCCCGAGTGACACTCCCCGACGCCCGGGGCGGCCTCGTTCACAGGGGCCTCACGGCCGGAACGTCTTGATGGGGTCATGACCTGGTTACGGGCCGAGGAAAGGCCACAAGTGGCGGGTGGATTGTCGGATCGGTGGTGCACACTCTGCGCAGGCGCTTTCTACGGGGCGCGCCGGGAGGGGTGTGACGGACTGGGCGCCGCCACGGGGCGCGCCGGTCCGGGCGCTGTCGTGATCGCGGGGAGGGGATGGCGTGTTCTCGGGGATCGACGAGGTCGACTGGGCCTCGATGGAGCATGCCTACGGGCCTGCCGACGATGTGCCGCAGCTCCTGCGGGGGCTGGCGTCCGACGATCCGGCGGAACGGGAGGCCGCGCTCGACGGCATGTACGGCGCGGTGCACCATCAGGGCGATGTGTACGCGTGCACCCTCGCGTGCATCCCGTTCCTGTTCGAGCTGGTCGTGGACCCGGGGGTGCAGGACCGGGGCAGCGTGGTCGAACTGCTCACCAGCATCGGCGGCTTCGACCTCGACGAGGACGACGAGGCGGAGTTCGACGAGGACGAGATCGAGGGCGCCGCGAACTACGCGATGGCGGCGGCCGCGGTCACGGCGGGCGCGGGGGTGTTCTTCGAGCTGATCGCCGACGAGGATCCCGGGGTGCGGCTCGCGGCCCCGCTGGCCCTCGCCACCCTGCACCGGCACCCCGTGCGGGTGCTCGCGCTGCTGCGCGAGCGGCTGCCGGTGGAGCCCGAGGAGGAGGTACGGCTCGCCCTCGTGGAGGCGGCCGGGCGGGTCGCGCTGCGGCACCGGCCGCTGGCGGGGCGGGTCGCCGAGTGGCTGAACCGGCTGGCGGGACGGGCGCACTCCCCGGGGCTGCGGCTCGCGGCCCTGGCCCAGCTGGCGCGCTGTTCGCCCGACGGGCTGCCCGGCGATGTGGTGCCCGTGGTCTCGGGGCTGCTGCGCGAGATGCGTTCGGCGCCGGAGGAGTGCGCCGGCCCGGAAGGGGACGCCGCGCGGGAAGGCGCCCCCGCGCGGGACGGGATCGAGCCGGGCCCCGAGCGGGCCCCGGGCGCGGAGCCGTTCGTCCCGGGGTCGGTGGGCGCGGGGTCGGAGGACGCGGAGTCGGAGGACGCGGAGTCGGAGGACGTACGGCCAGTAGACGTACAGCCGGCGGACACACAGCCGATCGACCCAGGACAGGTGGACGCGCAGCCCGCCGCCGCGGAACCGGTGAACGTACAGCCGGTCACCACCGAACCCCTCACCGCCGAGCCCGTGACTGCCCAACCGGTGCCCCCCGAACCGGTCGACGCGGAGGCCGTGACCGCGGCGGAGACCTGTCGGGGCGAGCACGTCGTGACGCCGACGCTCGTGGGGCAGCTGTGGTCGCCGGCCGCCCAGGAGGACGCCGGACGCGGCGCCCCCTGGGCCGCCGACCTCCTGCGCACCCTGCACGTCGGTCTCGACGACCGGGTGGGCGACCGCACGGCGCTGCTCGCCGACCAGTTGCGCAGCCCCGACCGCCGGCAGCGCATCGACGCCGTACGGATGAGCGGCGGGCTCATACGGGCCTGGCGCGGCCCGTACGAGGAGTTGGTGGCGCTCGTCGGCGAGCAGCTCTCCGACCCCGAGCCCCGGCTCGCCGAGGCCGCGTCCCATGTGCTGGAGGAGCTGTTCGGCCTCGCCGCGCCCGCCGCGGACGCCCTGGCCGCCCGGCTGGCCGCCGATCCCGGTGGCTGGGTGAAGACCTGGGCCAGTGGTCCGCCCGGGCTCGGCTCCACCGTGAAGGCCCTGGCCCGGCTCGGTGACGCCCGGGCGGTGCCCGCGCTCGCGGCGGCCCTGGAGCTGCCGCAGGTGGCGCACGACGTGGGGTTCGCGGTGGGGCACCTGGGGGCGGCGGCCCGGCCGCTCGCCGGGGCACTGCGGCGCAGGCTCGCGGAGGTGGCGCTCGACGAGGGCGCCTACGACCGGGCGAGCCCGCTGCTGGCCGGGCTGACCGGGCTGCGGGCGGGCGAGGCGGCCCCCGAGGTGCTGCGGGTGCTGCGCGGGGCGCCGGAGTACCGGGGCGAGTGGCTGCGTACGGCGGCGCTCCGGGCGCTCGGTTCGTTCGGGCCCGCCGCGCGGGAGGCCGTCACGGAGCTGCGAGCGCTGGTCCGCCGCCCGGGAACGGCGTCCGCGACGGAGGCGGCCGAGGCGCTGTGGGCGGTCTCCGGGGATGCCGAGGCGGTGCTGCCGGCGCTGATCGAGGGCCTCGGGTCGGACCAGGTGCACGACCGGCGGGCGGCGGCGGTGGCGCTGGGGGCGCTCGGGCCGCGCGCCGCGGTGGTCGCGCCCCGGCTGCGCGGGCTGCTGGCGCACGAGGAGCTGTGGCTGCGGGTGGACGCGGCGATCGCGCTGTGGGAGGTGTCCGGCCGGCCGGAGGAGACCACCGAGGCGCTGCTCACCGCCTGGGAGCGGAGCCGCCATGTCCGGGTCCGGGTGGCAGAATGCCTGGCACGGATGGGGCCGGTCCCGCAGGGGTCGGCCGCGGCACACGTCCTGCGGAGCGAACTCGCCTCCGTACGCCGTCACAACGCGATGGACGGCGGGTACGGCAGTCATGACATCCACGAGGACGAAAAGCTCCTGGCGTTGTGCCGGCAGGCACTCCGTGGGACGGGGAAAGGGACCACGACATGATCATTTTTGGTACCAAGGGCTACCTCTACCAGCTGGCCGTCCTGACGATGGTGTGCGGCTGGTGCGGCAATCCGGCGGCGCACACCCTGCGCAAGCGGGTCACGAAGTTCACGCTGTTCTTCGTGCCGCTGTTCCCGTTCTCGACGAAGTACGCCACGCAGTGCACGTTCTGCGGCGGGGAGCGGCAGATACCCAAGGAGGAGGCGGACCAGCTGCTCGCCCAGGCCGCGGCCGGGCAGGACGGCAACGCCTACGGTCAGGCCCCGCAGCAGCCCGGCGTCACGCCGCCCGGGCAGAACCCGTACCAGCGCTGACCCGACCCTGACCCTGCCCCGAGCGCCGATCCTGCGGCGACCGTAGAGCCACGCACCGTCACACGGTGGTGCGAACCGGGCATTGCGCGCGGACATCCGATTAGGGTGTGAGACCGCTGTCGTCGGAGGAGGAGGCGAGAGTTGCGTCCGCACCGCGCCCCGGCGGCGACCCGCACCGCCGTGCTCGCCGTCGCCGCGCTCGCCCTGCTGTCCGGCTGCGGCGCGGCGGGCGGGCTGAAGAGCGCGGGGGACGCGCCGTCGGCCGTCGAGCCCAAGAGCCTCTGGCCGGACCTGCCGCCCGCCTCCGCCGCCCCGTACGACTACGGCGAGGGCGAGACCGCACAAATCCCGGGGATCCGGGTGACCGGCGGTGATGTGCGGCGGCTGGATCCGGTGGCCGTGGCACAGGCCGGTCTGAAGGCGAAGACGGACCGGGACAGCGGCCTGGACGAGCTGCCGGACGGCACGGTTCGGCAGATCGAGGCGTGCCGGACCGCCCCGGACGACTGCCCGGTCCTCCCGCCGTACTACCGCGATCTGACCGGCGACGGCAGGGACGAACTGGTGCTCGGCATCCGGATGCCCGACCGGCAGCTCGCCGTGCGCGTCTACATGCCGGACGGGGGCGGGCTGACCCGGATCATGTCCACGTACGACGCCGTGATCAGCGTGGAGCTGGCGGGCCGGGACCTGATCATGCGGGCCCCCTCGGTGATCCCGGGGTACGAATACCGCACCGCGTGGTCCTGGGACGACCGGCAGCGCGCGATGCTGCCCACCCGGGACGAGATCCTGCGCACGCCCGAGCACCGGAAGGGGCCCTGGCCGAAGCGCACGCCCACGAGCCCGGCGACAGGCGAGCCGACCGGCACACCGACAGGCCCTGCCACGCCGACGCCGTCCGCCGACACCACCACCAACCCGGGCCCGTCGACGCCCTCCGACTCCCCCGCAGGGACGCGATGAGACGTCGGCGCCGGTTCCGCTCGCCCTCCTGGACCGCGAGCCTCACCTGGAAGTCCGCGGTCTTCCTGACCGGCATGTGCTGCACCCTGGCCGCCCTCCTCGGCCTCCTCGTGCACACCGCGGTCACCCGGCAGACCGTCGAGCACGCCCGCGAGAAGGCGCTGGCCCGGCTGGAGGTCGTCACCGACGCGTACGAGGCCGGGGAGCCGCTGCCCCGGGGCTCCGGCATCGACCCGCCGGGCCTGCCCGCCTCGCTGCGCGCCCTGGCCGCGGACGGCGAGCGGGGCACCGCCGTCGCGGACGGGCCGCACCCGCCGGGCGACCCGGACGGGCAGGGCGGGCCCGCCATGTGGGCGGCCGGCCCGGCGGACGGGCGGGCACTGGCCACCTGGACGGACTACAGCCACAACGCCCGCACCATCGCGGGCCTCGACCGGGCGATCATCGGCTCCTCGCTGCTGGCCATCGCCGCCACCCTCCTCGTCGGACTGTTCGCCGTCGGCCGGGTGACCCGCAGGCTCCATCAGAGCGCCCGGGTGGCCCGCCGGATCAGCGCGGGCGACCTCGACGCCCGGGTGAAGGACCCGCGCACCGCGCGTCCGGTCCGCGCCCAGGACGAGGTGGCGATCGTGGCGGGCGCGCTCGACACCATGGCCTCGACCCTCCAGCGCAAGCTCCAGACCGAGCAGCGGTTCACCGCCGATGTGGCGCACGAGCTGCGCACCCCGCTGACCGGTCTGTCGGCCGCCGCCGAACTGCTGCCGCCGGGCCGCCCCGCGGAACTGGTGCGCGACCGGGTGAAGGCGATGCGGGCGCTGACCGAGGACCTGTTGGAGATCTCCCGCCTCGACGCCCGTACCGAGCAGGTCGACCTCGCCGTGCACGATCTCGCGCCGGTGGCGGAGCGGGTCGTCCGGGCGTCGGGCACCGACACCGAGGTGCGGGCGAGCGGCGCGGCCCGGGTGGAGACGGACCGGCGGCGTCTGGAGCGGGTGATCGGCAACCTGGTCGCCAACGCCCATCGGCACGGGGGTCCTCCGGTGGTGCTGAGCGTGGACGGCCCGGTGGTCTCCGTACGCGATCACGGCCCGGGGTTCCCGGCGTATCTGCTGGACGGCGGGCCGCAGCGGTTCCGTACGGACGGAGCGGGCAAGGGCCACGGTCTCGGGCTGACCATCGCCCTCGGGCAGGCCCAGGTCATCGGCGCCCGGCTGGACTTCGGCAATCCGCCGGACGGCGGCGCGCTCGCCCGGTTGACCCTGCCGGAGTACGTCAGGCTCGACGAGGGTGATTCCGACGGGAATCCCGGTGGTGACGGGGGTCCGGGCGGTTCGGACGACCCGGACGGCTCAACGGGGAGCGTACCTCACGCATCGTGACGCGTTGCAGACCGTGAGTGGCGAATTTAGCGTGACGATCACGAGCCCAGCTCGTGCCCCCCACGGTCCCTTTCCTCATCGCATGGAGGCAGCATGTCCCCCCTGTCCCGCCCCTCGCGGCTCCGCCGGCTCGGTCTCTGCGTGGCCACCGGCACGCTCGCGGCGCTCACGGCCGCCGCTCCCGCCGCACTGGCGGCCGACCCCCAGCCCGTCGGCCAGCGCGCGGAGGCCACCGCTCCGGACCCGACGTCCGACGAGCTCTCCGCCTCGGCGATGCAGCGCGAGCACGAGGCGCAGCAGAAGGAGGCCCGCCAGGAGGCGCAGCAGCAGGGGCAGGCACGCCCCCAGGCGCCGAAGCGGACCTACAAGGGACGGGTCGTCGCCAAGCCGTACCTGCTGCTCCGTGACAAGCCGACCCGCAGCAGCCGCGTCGTCGGCTCGGTCAAGTACGGCTCGTACGTCAACATCTTCTGCAAGACGAAGGGCGACAACGTCAACGGCAACAACCGCTGGTACCTGCTGACCGACGGCACCTGGGCCTGGGGCTCGGCCCGCTACATCGAGAACGTCGGCTCCGCGCCGAAGTGGTGCTGACGCACCCTCACCCGCACACCCGTCCGCCCGTGGAGCCCGGCCCCGCAGCCGGGAGCTCCGCGGGCGGACGCGCGCTCCGATGGGCTCTGACATGAGCAAAGATGTGACATAAGGGAAATACCGTCCACCTCTTGCTACGTTGCGGAGCATGACCGCAACGACGGCGGACGCTCCCCCGCCCGAGCTCCGCCTGCCCAAGCGGCGCGGGGTGGAGCTCGCCCTCCTCGTCGGGGCCGTCCTGATCTCCGTCTTCGGCTACGCGGCGGTCGGCCTCACCCACGACAGCGCCGTGCCTCCCGATGTCGCCGGGTACGGCGCCGGGCTCGGGGCGCTCGCGCTGCTCGCCCATGTCGCGGTCCGTTTCCGGGCCCCGTACGCCGATCCGCTGCTGCTGCCGATCGCCGTCCTGCTCAACGGCCTCGGCCTGGTGCTGATCTACCGGCTCGATCTGGAGACCCCGAGGGACCAGGCCGCGCCCACCCAGCTCGTCTGGTCCACGCTCGGCGTCGCGCTGTTCACCGCCGTGGTTCTGCTGCTGCGCGACCACCGGGTGCTCCAGCGGTACGCGTACCTCTCGGTGGCCGCGGCGCTGGTGCTCATGATCGTGCCGATCTTCTTCCCGGCGGTGAACGGGGCGAAGATCTGGATCCGGATCGGCGGACTCTCCTTCCAGCCCGGGGAGTTCGCCAAGATCCTGCTGGCGGTGTTCTTCGCCGCCTATCTGGCCGCCAACCGCAACGCGCTCGCGTACACCGGCCGCACGGTGTGGAGGCTGCAACTGCCCTCCGGCCGGGTGCTGGGGCCGATCGTGGCGATCTGGCTGCTGAGCGTCGGGGTGCTGGTGCTGGAGCGCGACCTCGGCACCTCGCTGCTCTTCTTCGGGCTCTTCGTGATCATGCTGTACGTGGCGACGGGCCGGACCGGCTGGATCGCGGTCGGCCTGCTCCTGGCCGCCGTCGGGGCGTTCGTCGTCGGCTCCTTCGAACCGCACGTCCACAGCCGGGTGCAGGACTGGCTGGACCCGTTCGCCTCGATCGACGCGGGGCGGGGGCCGGGCCAGCTCGCCCAGTCGCTGTTCGCGTTCGCGGCGGGCGGGATGCTGGGGACCGGGCTCGGGGCCGGCCAGTCCATCCTGATCGGCTTCGCCGCCAAGTCCGACTTCATCCTGGCGACCGCCGGCGAGGAGCTGGGGCTGAGCGGGCTGACCGCGATCTTCCTGCTCTACGCGCTCCTCGTGGCGCGCGGCTACCGGGCCGGGCTCGCCCTGCGCGACCCGTTCGGGCGGCTGCTCGCCATCGGTCTCGCCTCGATCCTGGCGCTCCAGGTGTTCGTGATCGCGGGCGGGGTGATGGGGCTGATCCCGCTGACCGGGATGGCGATGCCGTTCCTGGCGCAGGGCGGTTCGTCCGTCGTCACCAACTGGATCATCGTGGCGCTGCTGATCCGGGTCAGCGACGTCGCCCGCCGGCCCCACCCGGAGCAGGTGGAGACCGGGGTCGTCGCGGCGGCCGGGGAAGCCGGGGAGGAGGACCGGTGATCCGCTGCATCCGGCGGGCCGCCGCCTTCTGTCTGCTGCTGCTCGTGGCGCTGCTCGTCAACGCGGCCCGCGTCCAGCTCTTCGAGGCCGACGAGCTGGACGACAACCCGGCCAACCGCCGGAGCAGCATCGCCCGTTACGACCAGCCGCGCGGCAACATCCTGGTCGGCGACCGGCCCGTGACCGGCAACAAGGAGACCGGCGAGCAACTCAGCTTCGAGCGCACGTATCTGCACGGCCCGCTGTACGCGCCGGTGACGGGGTACGCCTCGCAGACGTACGGCACCACGCTGATCGAGAACGCCGAGGACGATGTCCTGTCCGGTACGGACTCGCTGCTGGCGCCGCTGCCCTTCTGGAACGAGTTCACGCGGGGCCGGCAGCCGGGCGGCGATGTCGTCACGACCATCAAGGCGTCGATGCAGCAGGCCGCGTACGAGGGGCTGCGCGGGCGGCGTGGTGCGGTGGCGGCCCTGGATCCGTCGACCGGCGCGATCCTGGCCCTGGTCTCGACCCCGTCGTACGACCCCGAGCGGCTGTCCGGCACCGGTGCGGCGGTGACCGACGCGTGGGCCCGGCTGAACGCGGCCAAGAGCCTGCCGATGCTCAACCGGGCGATCCGGCAGACCTATCCGCCGGGCTCCACCTTCAAGATCGTGACGGCGGCGGCGGCCCTGGACTCCCGGGCGGTGACGGACGCCGACGCGGCCACGGACACCCCGTCGCCGTACGTCCTGCCGGGGACGCAGACGACGCTGCCCAACGAGGCGAGAGGCTGCGAGAACGCGTCGCTGGCGGACGCGATCCGGGTCTCCTGCAACACGGTGATGGCGCACCTGGGGGTGGAGGTCGGCCTCGACGGGATGGTGGAGACGGCGGAGAAGTTCGGCTTCAACGACACCGGGCTGCGCATCCCGTCCGGGGTGGCGCGGAGCAACTTCGACACGGACATGAGCGAGGACCAGGTCGCGCTGTCCTCGATCGGGCAGTTCAACACGACGGCGACCCCGCTCCAGATGGCGATGGTGGCCTCGGCGGTGGCCAACGGCGGGGATCTGCGCCGGCCGCATCTGGTGGACCGGGTGACGACGAACGACGGGGACACGGTCCGGCAGCAGGGGTCCGAACCGTACGAGCGGCCGATGAACCCGGCGACGGCCGTGCAGCTCCAGCGGATTATGGTCGAGGTGGTGGAGAACGGCACCGGGTCGAACGCGGCGATCGACGGGGTGAAGGTCGGCGGCAAGACCGGCACCGCCCAGCACGGCGTCGACAACTCCGGGTTGCCGTACGCCTGGTTCATCTCCTGGGCCCAGGCTCCCGACTCGGGCCGCCCCGCCGTCGCGGTGGCGGTGGTGGTGGAGGACGCCGCCGCCGACCGGGCCGACATCAGCGGCGGCGGCAGCGCGGCCCCGATCGCCCGGGCGGTGATGGAGGCGGCGTTGGAGGAGTGAGCCGCCCGGCGTCGGGCGGTGCGGGCAGACTGGGGCCATGACGGGTACGACCTCCGCCGTGGCGCGGGCCCTGGAGCGGATCGAGCGGCTGGACCCGGCGCTGCACGCGTTCATCGAGGTCTGGCCGGACGAGGCGCTCGCCCGGGAACGGGAGGCCGTGGCGCGGCGACTCCCCCTGGGCGGGGTGCCGTTCGCGGTGAAGGGCCCCTCCGGCATCCGCTCGCACGCGGCCCGCCGGCTGATCGCGGCGGGCGGAATCCCGGTCGGCGCGACGTCGGTGCCCGGGCCCGGCACCCACTGGCAGACCTGGGGGCAGGGCGCGCACGGCCGTACGGTCAACCCGTGGCGCGCGGACCGCACGCCGGGCGGCTCGTCGGCCGGGTCGGCGGTCGCGGTGGCGGCGGGGATGGTGGAGCTGGCGACGGGCAGCGACGGGGCCGGTTCGGTGCGCATCCCGGCCGCCTGGTGCGGGGTGTTCGGGCTGAAGACGACGAACGGGCTGCTCCCCTCCCCCGACCGGTCCGGGCTGGCCTCGGCCGGGTTGCTCGCCCGGTCGGCGGCGGCAGCGGAACCGTATCTGCGCCAGGTCCTGGACGGGTACGAGCCACCCGCCGCCCCGCCCCTCCCGCTTCCCGCCGTCTACAGCGAGGACCTCGGCTTCGCGGACGTGGATCCGGAGGTGGCCGCCGTCGTCGGCAGGGCCGTGGACCGGCTCGTCGCGGCGGGGACCGTACGCCTGCTGGACCGCGACGCCGGGCTGCTCGACCCGGTGGGGGCCTGGACGGCGGTACGGGGCGGGGCGCCGGGCGACCCGGAGGCGGTGCGGGTGCGGCGCACGAACGACGAGCGGCTGGACGACCTCTTCGCCGCCGCGCCCCTGCTGCTGACCCCGGTCACGCCGAACCGGCCGCACGGGCACGAGGGTCCGGGCACCGTCTACTCCACCGCCCTGACCTGGGCGTTCAACCTGAGCGGCCATCCGGCGGCCAGCCTGCCCGCCGGATTCACCGGAGACGGCTGCCCGGTGGGGCTCCAGGTGGTGGCGGCGCGCGGGGCGGATGTCTCACTGCTCGGAGCGGCCCGCGCGGTGGAGAACGCGTTGCCCACCGTGCGGCCGTGACCAGCCGGGAACGCTCGACGACGGCCTTCGGCGCGGCTTCGGCGCCTGCGTGAACACGGCCCGACCGGGCGGGCGTTCCCTCTCCCGTACGCACCCTGCCTGGCCTACGTGAACACAGCCCCACCCGGCGGACGGGTGGGGCGCTCCGGCCCCGCCCGGACCGCGGCGGGTCAGCCGATCGGCCGGCGGATCTCCTCGCGGATCTCGGCGGTCTCGGCCGCCGCAGCCTCCAGGTCGATCGCCGTGGGGTCCTTGAGGGCCGTGTCCGGACGGATGATCCCCACCGACGCCCCGGTGTTGCCGTCGGCCCAGGCGCACATCGGGATGTTCGCCCTGACGCCGTTCTGGTTCGACTGGAGCACCTGGCACTCCAGCGTGATGTCGTGACCGGCGGGGGTGAACTCCTTCGGGGGGACGGCGACGGTCGCGCCCTGGCCTTCGGCTCCGCCCTCCATCATCTTGCCGGTCATGGCCTCCGGCTCGGTGAACCGCCCGTGCATCCCGGAGATCACCAGGGCTCCGCCCTTGGCCGAGCCGTACTGGCCGACGACGGCCTTCGCGTCCCGGACGGTGGGGTCGTACATGTCCTCGATCTTCTTGCCCTCGGACGACGACAGGTCCTGGGCGAGGGTGAACTCGCCGTCCAGCACCTTCTGCCGCAGGACGAGCTCGTACTCGGCCTCGGGGAACGCCGCGTCGGAGGCCCTCCCGACCAGCTGGGAGACCCCGTAGGTGATTCCGCCCGCCGCCAGGACCGCGCCGGCCACGATCCCGACGATCAGCGCGGGCCGCTTCTTCCGCTGCGGCTGCGGTCCTTGCGGCGGCCAGCCGGCCGCGCCGGGGCCGCCTGCACCGGGTATGCCGGGCTGCTGCCCCCAGCCGGGCTGCCCCCAACCGCCGCCGCCCTGCTGGGGCGGGGCCGGAGGCTGCTGCGGGTAGCCGTAGGGCTGCTGCGGCTGGTCATAGGGCTGTTGCGGCTGTGCCCCGGGAGTGGCGGCCGGCGGGCCGTAGGGGTTCTGCTGGGGCGAAGGCGGTCCGTACGGGCCCTGCGGCGGGGTGGTCATGCGCTCACGGTACGACACGTTTGCGAACGGAATTTCGACGCGGCCGAAATCGGTACCGGGCCGGGACGGACCGCTCTCTCCGCCCTCCCCGGCCGGACGCCCCGCCGCACCTCACCCCACGGCTCACCCCAACGGCTCGCGCCTGCGCAGCCATTCCTCCGGCGCCCCGGCCGTCCCGGTCGCCGCCCCGATCACTCCCCCGGTGATGGCGCACGTGGTGTCGACGTCGCCGAGGCCCTCCGCGGTCGCCCAGAGCGCCGCCTCCAGGTCGTCCCCGTGGCGGGCCGCGGTCCACAGGGCGAAGGGCACGGTGTCGTCGGCCCGGATGCGCTGCCCGTTGCCGAGGAGGTCCGCGGCCTTCCACGGTTTCGTGGTGAACGGCGTCCGGGCCGCGCGCCGCACTCCGTCGCGTACCGGCCCCTCGGGCGTACGTTCCGCGACCGCGTCCAGCGTCAGTTCGCCGCGTGCCGAAAGCGCCGCCGCCACGGCGACGGCCACCGCGCCCGCGATGCCGTCCGGGTGGGCGTGGGTGACCTCCGCCGAGAGCGCGGCCTGCTCCACGACCCGGTCCAGGTCCTCGTGGAAGCGGGCCCCGAGCGGCGCGACCCGCATGGCCGCGCCGTTGCCGAGGCTGCCGCCGTCGAAGAGCCCTGGGGCCAGGGTGCGCCAGTCGGCCGGGGCGGTGAGGAGCTGGGGCAGCAGGAGGTGCATGCCGTGGCCGTAGCCCCGGGCCTGGTCGGCGTCGAAGGCCAGCGCGTAGCAGAGCGCCAGGTGGTCCTGGTCGACGTGGCCGTGCTCGTCGAGGGAGCGGTGCAGGGCGAGGGCGAGGGCCGTGTCGTCGGTCCAGTGCCAGAGCGGCTCGGGCGGGGTGCGGCGGGCCCGGATCTCGTTCACGGCCTGCCGGGGTTCGCGGAAGAGCGGGAACCAGCGCTCCCCGAACGCGTCGCCGAGCGCGAGGGCTTCGAGACTGCGGCGGGCGGCGGTGGCTGCGGGCGGGTTCGTCGTCATAGCGGCATCGTGCCGCCGCGACCCCATGGCGTACATCCATTATCGGCCCGGAGTGGCTGCACGAGCGGGCGCGGGGAGACCGGGACAGCGGGCCGCACGCCCCATCGCCTCCGCCGAGGCTGAGGCGGCGGGCGCGGGGAGCCCGGGACAGCCGGCCGCCCGCCCCCGCGCAGCGGCTCCTCAGGCGGCGTCGGCAGCCTCCGTCGCCCCCGCTCAGGCGGCGTCGGCCGCTCCCTCGCCGATCGCCTCCGCGACCTCCGCCACCCGGGCCTCCTCCTCGACGGCGAAGCGTTCGCGGTCCAGTTGCTCGGCTATCTCCTCGTCCTGCGACATCAGCAGGTCGAGGTTGGAGTCGCCGAGTTCGAGGACGCCCATGTCGACGTACGCCTTCTGGAGGCGCGGGCCCCACAGGCCGATGTCCTTGACGCACGGGACGATGCGGCTGAAGAGCAGCTTCCGGAAGAGCTGAAGGTACTCCGAGTGCTCCGAGAGGTCCTTCGCCTCCTGCTTGCCGATGCCGAAGTTCTCCAGGACCTCGACCCCGCTGAGCCGGTCGCGCATCAGGTAGCAGCCCTCGATGACGAACTCCTCGCGCTCGCGCAGTTCGGCGTCGCTCAGCTGCTTGTAGTAGTCGCGCAGGGCCATCCGCCCGAAGGCGACGTGCCGGGCCTCGTCCTGCATGACGTACGCGAGGATCTGCTTGGGCAGCGGCTTGGTGGTGGTGTCGCGGATCATTCCGAAGGCGGCCAGCGCCAGGCCTTCTATGAGGACCTGCATCCCGAGGTACGGCATGTCCCAGCGGGAGTCGCGCAGGGTGTCGCCCAGCAGCCCCTGGAGGTTGTCGTTGACCGGGTAGAGCATGCCGATCTTCTCGTGCAGGAACCGGCCGTAGATCTCGGCGTGCCGGGCCTCGTCCATGGTCTGCGTGGCGGAGTAGAACTTGGCGTCCAGGTCGGGGACGGACTCCACAATGCGCGCCGCGCACACCATCGCGCCCTGCTCGCCGTGCAGGAACTGGCTGAACTGCCAGGAGGTGTAGTGCTTGCGCAGCTCGCCCCGGTCCTTCTCCGTCATCTTCGTCCAGTGCGGAGTGCCGTACAGCGTGAGCGCCTCGTCGGGGGTGCCGAGCGGGTCGGCGGGGTCGACCTCCAGGGACCAGTCGATGCGCTTGTTGCCGTCCCACTGCTTGTCCTTGCCCTTCTGGTAGAGCGCGAGGAGGCGTTCGCGGCCGTCGTCGTAGTCCCAGCTGAACCGGGCGGCTCCGGTGGCGGGGACCTGCCAGGTCGGTTCGGCGGGCGGGGTGGTGTAGAGGTCATGGGTGGACACGGACGGCTCCTTCGCCTCGACTGGATCGACGTGATCGACGTGATCGACAAGTTCCGTGACGCAGGGGGCGGTTGAGCGCGCGCAACAGCCCCCTCTCCGGCAGGTTCACACGTTGGTAGACATCGGGTCAACAAGTCGCACGGAACCGTGTGCGAGGGATTGACGGCCTTGCTGACAGGCAGTCTCATAAGAGGTGACCGCCGGTAACTCCCGTGCCCGGCAACCCCTGTGTGAGGTGCTCCCGCCATGACGACCGCCACCGCTCGCGATGTGACCGTCCTCCGCGACGCCCTCGGGCCGCTCCGCGACCGCGAGCAGATCGCCCTGCGGCTGCTCGAATCCTCGGCCAAGCACTCCTTC
Organism: Streptomyces sp. NPDC058375; assembly: GCF_042723425.1. NCBI lineage: Bacteria > Bacillati > Actinomycetota > Actinomycetes > Kitasatosporales > Streptomycetaceae > Streptomyces > Streptomyces sp. NPDC058375. The sequence continues at coordinate 19,951 of NZ_JBHXJG010000090.1, forward strand.
GACCCCGACACCGAACTCGACTGGGACGCGGCCGTCGAGGAGGGCAGGTGGTTCTGGCCGCCGGAGCTGCTCTCGCTGTACGACACCCCGATGTGGCACCGGATGTCGGAGGAACAGCGCCTGGACCTCTCCCGCCACGAGGGCGCGGCGCTGGCCTCGCTCGGCATCTGGTTCGAGATCATCCTGATGCAGCTGCTGGTCCGGCACATCTACGACAAGCCCGTCACCAGCAACCACGTCCGCTACGCGCTCACCGAGATAGCCGACGAGTGCCGGCACTCGATGATGTTCGGCCGCATGATCGACTGGGGCGGCGCCCCGACGTACCCGGTGCCGCGCGTCTACCACAACCTCGCGCGGGTCCTGAAGACCGTCTCCACCACCCCCGGTTCGTTCGCCGCGACCCTGCTCGGCGAGGAGATCCTCGACTGGATGCAGCGCCTGACCTTCCCGGACGAGCGGGTGCAGACACTGGTGCGCGGCGTGACCCGGATCCATGTCATCGAAGAGGCCCGGCACGTCCGGTACGCCCGGGAGGAGCTGCGCCGCCAGATGGTGACCGCTCCCCGCTGGGAGCGGGAGCTGACCAAGGTCAGCTGCGGCGAGGCGGCCCGGGTGTTCTCGGTCTGCTTCGTGAACCCGCAGGTGTACGAGAACGTCGGCCTGGACCGCCGGGAGGCCGTAGCCCAGGTGAAGGCGAGCGGCCACCGCGCGGAGGTCATGCAGTCCGGCGCGAAACGGCTCACCGACTTCTTCGACGACATCGGGCTGCTGAACGGCGTCGGCCGCCGGCTGTGGCGAAGCTCCGGTCTGCTGGCCTGAGGTGTACCGGCGGACACCCTCTAGTCTCGGTGGCATGACCTCCACCGCCGCAGCCCCGCCGCCGCCCCGTGCGACGTACCGCAGGCTCAGTGTCGAGGAGCGGCGCGCCCAGCTGCTGCTCGCCGCGCTCGGCCTCTTCGCCCACCGGGCGCCCGACGAGGTCTCGCTCGACGAGGTGGCGGTGGCGGCCGGGGTGTCCCGGCCGCTCGTCTACCGCTACTTCCCTGGCGGGCGGCAGCAGTTGTACGAGGCCGCGCTCGGCTCGGCGGCCGACGAGCTGACGCTGTGCTTCACCGAACCGCCGGTGGGCCCGCCCACCGAGCGGGTCGCCCGGGTCCTGGACCGCTACCTCCGCTTCGTCGACGAGCACGACACCGGCTTCAGCGCCCTGCTGCGCGGCGGCAGCGTCGTGGAGACCTCCCGTACGACGACGATCGTGGACGGAGTGCGCCGGGCGGCGGCCGACGAGATCCTGCGCCACCTCGGGCGGTTCGGCGGGGCCGGGGAGCGGCCCGCCGGGCCGAGGCTGCGGATGATGGTGCGCAGTTGGATCGCGGCCGTCGAGGCTGCCTCGCTGATGTGGCTGGACGACGGGAAGCAGCCGGCCGCGGCCGAGCTGCGCGGCTGGCTGGTCGACCACCTGATCGCGCTGCTCGCCGCGACCGCCGCCACCGACCCGGAGACCGCGGCGGTGGTGAACGACCTGCTGGCACTGGAGACCTCCGACGGCCCGGCCGGACAGCTGGCGGAACGGGTGATTCCGGTCGTCGCGGAGGCGGCGCACCTGCTGCCCGCGTCCCCTGCGTCAGACTGACCGGGTGAAGAGCGAGAACACCCCTTTCCGCGGCGGCCCCCTGGACGGCCGGGTCCTGCCGATCCTGCTGGGCCCGACCGGCCACCCGCCGAAGTGGTACGAGGTCCCGGTGCCCTCCCCCGACGGCGGCCCCGCCACCGTGTACGCCTATCAGCGGGTTCCGGCCGGCTACACCAAGCGGCTCGGGCTCCAGCGCGGCTGGGTGTACGAGTACGCCCCCGGCGGCCGGGAACACCGCACGCTCAAGTGGCCCTGGTCCAAGCCGCCGAGCCGCGACTGAGGGGCGACCGAGCGGCGGACGGGCCGTGAGGGGGGCGCGGGCGGACCACCGCTGAGGAGCGCACAGGGGCGCGGGCGGGCCCCAACCGGGCGGCGGACGGGTTGCCCGTGGGGCGCAGGCCCTAAGATCGACGGTCAGGCGCCGGGGACGGGCCGTCCGGTCGCCGTACAACGGTCACAAGGGGGTGCGCCATGGAGGCGCTGCGTCAGGACGATCCACGCCGCTTCGGCCGCTTCACCGCGCTGGCCCGCTTCGACGAAGGCGCGAGCGCCGTGCGGTACGTGGCCCGGGACACCGCGTCCGGCGAGGTGGCCCTCGTCACCGCCGCGCGCCCCGAGCTGGCCGCCGTCCCCGTCTTCAGCCGCCGGTTCCAGGCCGAGGCCCGCACCGCCGAACGCCTCGCGGGCGGCTGGGTGGCCCCTCCCCTGGACCCCGGCGACACGGCGGAGACGCCCGCGGACGAGGCGGAACTCCTGTGGACGGCGGCGGGTTACGTCCCCGCGCTGCCGCTGGCCGAGGCGATCGGGATCGCCGGTCCGCTGCCCGAGCGGGCGCTGCGGATACTGGGCGCGGGCATCGCCGAGATCCTCTCCCGGGTGCACGCCGCCGGGTCCGTGCTCCAGGGCCTGGCCCCCGGCACGGTGTTGCTGGCCGCCGACGGCCCCCGCCTCACCGCCTTCGGCCCGCTGGGCGCCGCCGCCTCGGCGGAGGCCGGGCCGGGCGGCCAGCTGTCGGTACGGCTGGGCTATCTGACGCCCGAGCAGATCGAGGGCAAGGAGGTCTCGGCCGCCTCCGACCTGTTCGTGCTGGGGCTGCTCCTGGCGTACGCGGCGACCGGGACGACCCCGTTCACGGAGGGCCCGGCCGAGGAGGCCGCCCGCCGGATCGCCGAGGACGAACCCGAACTCGACGCCGTACCGGAGGCGTTGCGCGAGCTGATCGCGAACTGCCTGGCGAAGGACCCGGACCTGCGGCCCTCGGCCGGCACGGTCGCCGCCGAACTGGCCCTGGAGGGCGCGGCGGGCCTGGCCCGGGGCGGCTGGCTGCCCGAACCGCTCGCGGCGGCGGTCGCGGACCAGGAGGCGCGGGTCCTGGCGCTGGAGGTGCCGGAGGAGGGGGACGCGGCGGCGGAGCCCGGGGAGGCGGATGCCGCTGCCGCCCCCGAGGACGCCCGGGCGCTCCGGGAGCCGGAGGGTGCGCGCAAGGCCCCGGAGCCCGAGGACGTGCGGCCGTCGGACGCGCCGCGACCGGTCGAGGCCTCCGCGACCCCCGAACCCGCCCAGGCCCCCGCCACCCCGGAGCCCGAGGACGCCCGGCCGCTGCCCGCGCCGCCGGTGGAAGCGCCCGCGCTCCAGAAGCCCGACGACGCCGCCGCGCCCCAGAGCGACGGGGACATCGGTGAGGACCGGGGCACCACCCGGTTCCTCAACACCGGGCCCCGGCCGCCGCAGAACGACCGGCCCACCACCCAGCTCGCGCTCCCCCACGAACTCACCGCGCCCGCACCGCCTGCGCACCCCGCGCCGCCGGCCGCACCGCTCGCCCTGCCCGCCGCCCCCTTCGCCCCGCAGCAGGGCCACACGCACGGCGGGCCCGCCCCGTACCCCGCCGCCGCGCTCCCGGCCGGGCCCGCGGGGCCGGGCGGTCCCGGACAGGGGCCGATGGTGTCGTTGCCGCTGCCGCCCGCACCGGCCCCGGCGCCCGACCCCGCCGCGAGCCGCCGGACGCTGCTGACCATCGCGGCGGCGGCCGTCGGCGGGCTGATCGTGGGCGGCGGTTCGGTCGCCGCGCTCGGGTCCGGGGACACCGCGGTGGCGACGGACGACAAGCCCGCGCCGAAGCCCCGCCGTACGCTCCCGGGGCAGGCCCCCGACCCGCGCTGGATCTACGCGCACCCGGCCTCCGAGTCGGCCCCGCTCACCACCGCCCTCTGGCAGGACAAGCTGCTGGTGGTGACCAGCGAGAGCCAGGCCAGCGCCGTGGACCTGCGTACCGGCAAGCGGCTGTGGCAGCGCGCGGACGGGGCGAAGGGGCAGGCCGCGCTGGCGGCGGGCGCCGATCTGGTCTTCGTGGCGAGCCCGACGGAGTTCCTGTGGCTGTCGCCGAAGAGCGGCAAGGTCGTGCACCGCGTGCGTTACACGGAGGCCTTCGACGACCTGCCGGGCCTCACCGTAGGGCGGCTGGCCGGGAGTTCCGGGCCGGCCATCTGGTTCACCGGGTCGCACACGGTCACCGAGAAGGCCCCGAAGCCGAAGAAGGGCAAGAAGAAGGGCAAGGACAAGAAGGTCGTCGAGGCCTACTTCTTCGCGTACGACATCGTGCAGCGCAAGGAGCTGTGGCGTACCTCCGTGCCCGCGGGCCGCGACCCCGGCACCCCCGCCTACCGGGTGGTCGCGGAGCGCTCCGCCGACGTCCTCGTACGGCAGGACGCGGTGAGCCTGACGGCGGCCGAGGTCAAGAAGGCCAAGGGGAAGGGGTCGGTCCGCTCGTTCGACCAGAAGACCGGCAAGCTGCTGTGGACGAAGCAGTACGGCGCGGCCTCCCTGGAGGCCGCCACCACCGGCGACGAGGACGGGACGCTGTACGCGGCGGTCGGCCAGGACCTCCAGGCCTTCGAGGCGGACACGACGAAGCCGCTGTGGCGCGTCGAGGGCAGTGACGACTCGCGGTTCGGCACCCCGTTGATCGCCGGGCCCCTGATCCACACCACCGAACGCAGCCGGCTGGTCGGCGCGGTGGAGCGGGAGAGCGGCCGACTCGTGTGGCGGCGCTCCACCGAGGTGCCGGGCATCGGCAACGCCCCCTCGCTCACGCTGAGCGGCAGCGAGAAGACCCTGATCGCCGCCGACGCGATCCAGGTCACGGCGTTCTCGGCGGCCGACGGCGAGCGGCTCTGGAAGTTCCAGGACATCGGGTCGGCCGATCCGAAGGGGGAGACGGTACGCGCGTCGTACCGGGCGCTCGCCTTCGGCGAGACCGTCGTCGTCCAGCGGGACAGGTCCTTCTACGCCTTCCCGGTGGCCTGAGGCAGGCGGACGCCCTTCCGTCATCACCGCCGCCGTCCGGGGGATGCCCCGGGCGGCGCGCCGCGCGGTGCTTGCATCACCCGACACCGAGTGACCGGATTAATAGGATTCGCTCACTTAAGGACGGGTCCGTAGCCGGGCCGCGTCTCCGTCACGGAGGTGATGTCGTGTCAGGCAAGCTCCTGCGCGCGGTCTGCACGGCCGTGCTGACGACGGCGCTCACGGTCTCGCCGGCCACCGTCGCATCGGCCGAGCCCGGCCCCGTACCGTCCGAGGAAGCCGACGCGACGGACACCACGGACGCGGACACGGAGACGGAGACAACGGATGCGGACGCGGACGCGGAGGACGGGGACACGGCGGACACGGACGCCGTCGAGGTCGACGCCGAGACCGCCCTCGCCGCACCCGAGGCCCCCAAGAGCGTCGCCGCCCTCCTCCGCGAGCTGCAGACCCGCTACCAGGCGGCGGAGGAGGCGAGCGAGACCTACAACGCCACCGCCGAGAAGCTGAAGCAGCGCACCGCGCAGGTGAAGAAGGTGAACGGGGACCTGGCGAAGGCCCGGGCCGCGCTGGAGGTCAGCCGCGGGGACGCCGGGCGGCTGGCCCGGGAGCAGTACCAGGGGCGTACGGAGTTCTCCGCGTACCTCCGGCTGCTGCTGGCCGACGACCCCCAACGTGCCCTGGACCAGAGCCATGTCGTGGGGCGGCTGGCCGCGAACCGCGCGGCGACGGTGGACCGGCTGACCGATGCCGCCCGGCGGGCCGACACCCTGGCCGCCGCCTCCCGCAAGGCGCTGGACCAGCAGAAGAAGCTCGCCGCCCGGCAGAAGAAGCAGCGCGACGCCGTGAACAGCAAGCTCAGGGAGGTCGAGGGGCTGCTCGCCACCCTCTCCGAGGAGCAGATCGCCCAGCTCGCCGGTCTCGAACAGCAGGGGGTGGACAAGGCCCAGCGCGAACTGGTGGCCTCGGGGGCGCTCAGCTCCACCCGGCCGCCCACCCGGCAGGGCGGCGGCGCCGTGGCGTACGCGGTCCGGCAGATCGGCAAGCCGTACGTGTGGGGGGCCGAGGGCCCCGACTCCTTCGACTGCTCCGGGCTCACGTCCCAGGCCTGGTCGGCGGCGGGCCGGGAAATCCCGCGCACCTCGCAGGAGCAGTGGAAGCAGCTCCCGAGGGTGCCGGTGTCCGCCCTGCGCCCCGGGGACCTGGTGATCTACTTCCCGAAGGCGACCCACGTGGCGCTGTACATCGGCGACGGCCTGGTGGTGCAGGCCCCCCGCCCCGGCACGAAGGTCAAGGTCTCACCGCTGGCCTCGAACCCGCTGCTGGGGGCCGTCCGCCCCGACCCCGGCGGCGCCCCGCTGTCCACGTACACCCGCCCGGAGCTGCCCGAGGGCGCGCGGGACGGTTCGGACACGGGGTACGGCACGGACGCGGCGCCCGACGCCCCCTAGAGGGACGGGCTCGGCGGCCGGACCGGCGGTGCGGGTC
>NZ_JBHXJG010000091.1:0-26359 GCF_042723425.1 Streptomyces sp. NPDC058375
AAACCAGGCAACTACCTGGCCTTTCTCGGACTGGCAGCCGCTCTCTGCTGCTACAAACGATTCCTCAAACTGACCATGTAGGACACGGTCTAAGAGACGCACAGGGGCTTGAACGGTTCCCCCTGCCGGTGGTCGGCCTCCGCGGGGAAGGCCGGCCTCCGGACGGGGACGGTCCGGGCCGCTACGACCCGGCGGTCAGGCGTGGTTGACCGGGAGGACATCCGGGGAGAGAGCGCCGGCGTGAGCCGCGGCGCTCGTCATGCGCTTGCGGTGGTGGCGGCGGCACAGGACCTCGTAGCCGATCTTCTCCGCCGGGCGGTACACATCGCCGACCACGACCTGCGCGCCCTCCACCACCATCTCGCCGTCCACCGTGCGGGCGTTGTGCGTGGCGCGGGCGCCGCACCAGCACAGGGCCTCGACCTGGAGCTGCTCGACCCGGTCCGCGAGTTCGATCAGACGCTGCGAGCCGGGGAAGAGCTTGGTGCGGAAGTCCGTGGTGATACCGAAGGCGAAGACGTCCATGGCGAGTTCGTCCACGATCCGGGCGAGCTGGTCGATCTGGTCAGGCGCCAGGAACTGGGCCTCGTCCACGATCACGTAGTCCGCCTTGCCGCCCTTCGAGAGCCGCGTGACGAGGTAGGCGTAGAGGTCCATGCCCTCGCCGGCCTCGACCGCCTCCGTCACCAGGCCGAGCCGGGAGGAGAGCTTGCCCTCCCCCGCCCGGTCGTCCCGGGTGAAGATCACGCCCTGGAGGCCCCGGGCCGAGCGGTTGTGACCGATCTGCAGGGCCAGCGTGCTCTTTCCGCAGTCCATGGTTCCGGAGAAGAACACCAGCTCGGGCATGAGGGGTCGAGCACCTTTCGGAGGGGGTGGTACGGCGGGAGGGGTTACGAGCGTACTTCGAGGAGGGGGACGAGCTGTTCCACGGGGGTCAGGGAACCGTGCACGCCCGTCATCGCCGACTCGTGCGGCTCGTTGACGGAGGCCGTGATGATCACGTCGTCGTGGGCGGCGGCGACGACGTCGCCGATCCGGCCGTAGACCCGCTCGTCGATCGTCGGACCGAACCAGCCGGCCGCGACGGCCTCGTCCCGGCTCGCGATCCAGAACTGCTCGCCGAGGACCTCGCGCCAGACGGCCAGGACGTCGGACTGCGCGCCCGGCACCGCGTACACGTGGCGGGCGCGGCCCTCGCCGCCGAGGAGGGCGACGCCCGCGCTCAGCTCCCAGTCCTCGTCGAAGTCGATCCGGGACTGCTCGTCGAAGGGGATGTCGATCATGCCGTGGTCGGCGGTGATGTAGAGCGCCGAGCGCGGCGGGAGCTGCTCGGCGAGGCGTCGGGCGAGCCCGTCGACGTACATCATCTGGCCACGCCAGGCGTCGGAGTCCGTGCCGAAGCGGTGGCCCTTGCCGTCGACCTCGCTGTAGTACGTGTAGACGAGCGAGCGGTCGCCGGCGGCCAAGCGCTGGGCGGCGACGTCCATCCGGTCCTCGCCGGAGAGACGGCCGAGGAAGGAGCCGCCGCTGAGCGCGACCTTGGTCAGCGGCGTCTGCTCGAACGTCGGCGCGGAGACCTGCGCGGTGTGCACGCCCGCGGCGTCGGCGAGCTGGAAGACCGTGGGGTAGGGCTGCCAGACCTTGGGCGCGGTCCACGGCTTCCAGCGGAGCTGGTTCATCAGCTCGCCGGTCTCCGGGTTGCGCGCGGTGTAGCCGGGCAGGCCGTGCTCGCCGGGCGGCAGCCCCGTACCGACGGAGGCGAGCGAGGTCGCGGTGGTGGAGGGGAAGCCCGCCGTGAGCGGGCGGCCGGTGCCGCCGCGGGAGGTGGGGAGGAGCGAGTGCAGGAAGGGGGCCTCGTCGGGATGGGCCTTGATCTGCTCCCAGCCGAGGCCGTCGATCAGGAAGACGCAGTTCCGGTCGGCCGGGGTCAGCTCGGGGATCATGGCGGTGAAGCCCGGCACCTCCTGTCCGGCGGCGAGCGTCGGCAGCAGGTCGGCGAGCGAGCCGCTGCCGTACTCCGGGACGGGCGCGGCGTCGAGGGACAGCGGGACGGGGTCCTGCCAGGCGGGCTGGGCCATCAGCGGCCACTCGCCGCGGTGGCGGCCGTGGCCTCGGAGAGGGACTGGGCGAAGGCGAGGGTCTGGCGCACCGCGTCGGGGCCGTCCCCGGCCTCGCTGACCCGCAGGCTCAGGTCGTCGGCGGTGGAGCTGCCGGTGTAGCCGTGGTCGGCCTCGCAGTTGGAGTCGCCGCAGGCGGCGGGCTCCAGGTCGATCCGGGAGACCGCGCCCCAGCCGATGGTCAGGACGACCTCGCGGGGCAGGGTGCCCGGGACGTACTTCTCCGGGTTGGCCACCACTCGGCTGACCACGACGGAGGAGATCCGCTCCACCTTCACCGACTCGGTGGAGGTGGTGGCGTACGGCGTCGGCGAGCTGGTGTCGGCGGCCTGCTCGTCGGTGTGGCTGACGATGAACCGGTGCTCGGTCAGGACGAGGACCGTGACGTGACGGCGGACCTCGTTGGAGTCGAACGTGGTCTCCTGGTGCACCAGGTACGAGGCGACCGGCTCCCCGCCGACGGCGGCCTCCACCGCCTCGGCCACGAGGGCCGGGTAGTAGCCGCTGCGCTCGATCGCCGCGCGCAGCCCCTGGGTCGTCGTACCGGTCTTTGCCATGAGCACCATCCTACGGCGGGCCGGTGACTGCCGGGGACGCCCCGGTGGCCACCGGCCGGTGGGTCTCAGTAGTTCGGAAGGCGGCGGGGGCCGACGTCGCCCCGGGCGGGCGGTGGGGCGAGCCGGACGCTCGCGCCGAGCACGGTCAGTCCCTGCGGGGCGACCACGACCGGTTCGAGGGCGACGGAGACCACCTCGGGGTGGTCGTCGACCAGCCGGGACAGCCTGAGCAGCAGCTCTTCGAGCGCGGCCGTGTCGACCGGGGCCGAGCCACGCCAGCCGAACAGCACCGGGGCCGCCCGGATGGACCGGATCAGCTCGGCGGCGTCACGGTCGGTGGCGGGGACCAGCCGGTGCGCGGTGTCGCCGAGCAGTTCGGAGGGTGCGCCCGCCAGGCCGAAGGAGAGGACGGCCCCGGCGGCCGCGTCGATGGAGGCCCGGACGACGGTGTCGACGCCGCGCGGGGCCATCGCCTGGACGACGGGGAGCAGTTCGGCGGGCTTGCCGAGGAGGTCGGTGAGTTCGCCGTACGCCCGGCGCAGCGCCTCCTCGTCGGCGACGTCGAGGCGGACCCCGCCGAGGTCGGCGCGGTGGCGCAGGTGGGGCGCGGTGGTCTTGAGGGCGACGGGGTAGCCGAGCCGGGCCGCCGCCGCGACGGCCGCCTCGGGGTCGGGGGCGGGGAGCGTGGGGCGTACGTCGATGCCGTAGCGGCCGAGCAGTTCGCGGGCCTCGTCGTGGGTGAGCGGGCGTCCGCGCGGGTCGGGGGCGGTGGCGAGCTGCGCCTCGATCAGGGCGGCGGCCCCGGCCTCGTCGATGGTGTCGTCGAGGAACTCGGGGATTTTGCCCGGCACGGCCGCCTGCCGCCGCCACTGGGCGTACTTCACGGCCTCGGCGAGAGCCCGTACGGCGCGCTCGGCGGCGGGGTAGGCGGGGATGCGGCCGGGGCGGGGCGGGGTTTCGGGGGCGGTGGGCATGCTCGGGTCCGGGCCCGTGGTCGTGTCCCGGCCTGCCGCCGGCGCGGGGGCCGCCGGGGGCTGGGCGGCGGGCGTCACCGTCCGGGGGCGTGGGGCCGCCGTGCTGCTCGCGGCGGCCAGGGCTTCGGCGAGGCCGCCGATCTCGACGTGGACGACGGCCACCGGCTTGGCCGATCCCCCGGCCACCGCCTTGGTCAGGGCCTCGGCCAGCACCTGGCCGTCACCGGTCTCGGCCTCCCCGTTCTCCCCCACCCACGGGATGGCGGTGACGATCACCGCGTCGCAGGTCCCGTCCGCGAGCGCCTCGGCCAGCGCGTCGCGGAAGTCCTGCGGGGAGGCGGCGGTGGTGAGGTCGATCGGCGGGCGCGGGCGCAGCCCCTCGGCCAGGCAGGCGTCGTACGTCAGCAGGCCGAGGGACTCGGAGTTGCCGAGGATGGCGACCCGGGGGCCGGCCGGGAGCGGCTGGCCCGCCAGCAGGAGCCCGGCGTCGACCATCTCGGTCACGGTGTCGACGCGGATGACGCCGGCCTGGCGCATCAGCGCGGAGACCGTGGCGTCGGGGATGCGGCTGACCGGGACCGCGTGGCCGGGCGGGGTGGAGCCGCTGTGCCGGGCGCCCTTCACCACGACGACGGGCTTCACGGCGGCGGTGCGGCGCGCGAGGCGGGTGAACTTGCGGGGGTTGCCGAGGGATTCGAGGTAGAGCAGGGCGACGTCGGTGTCCGCGTCCTCGAAGGAGTACTGGAGGAAGTCGTTGCCGGAGACGTCGGCCCGGTTGCCCGCCGAGATGAACGAGGACAGGCCGGCGCCGCGCCGGTGGAGGCCGGAGAGCAGGGCGATGCCGATCGCGCCGGACTGGGTGAACAGGCCGATCCGGCCGCGGGCGGGCGACTCGGGGGCGAGGGAGGCGTTCAGCCGGACGGTCTCGGCGGTGTTGATGATGCCGAAGGCGTTCGGGCCGATGATCCGCATGCCGTACGAGCGGGCCTGGCGGACCAGTTCGCGCTGGAGCTCGCGGCCCTCGGCGCCCCGCTCGGCGTAACCGGCGGAGAGGACGACCAGGCCCTGGACGCCGTGCTCGCCGCAGTCGGCGACGGCCTCGGGCACCCGGTGGGCGGGGACGGCGATGACGGCGAGGTCGACCTGCTCGTCGATCTCGCCGAGCGAGCGGTGGGCGGGAACCCCGTCGAGGGTGGCGAGGCCCTCGTCGAAGGCGCGGTTCACGGCGTAGGTGCGGCCGGTGTAGCCGACGGCGAGGAGGTTGCGCAGGACCGTGCGGCCCACGCCGCCGGGGGTGCGACCGGTGCCGATGACCGCGACGGAGCCGGGGGCGAGGAGGCGCTGCACCGAGCGGGCCTCGGCGCGCTGTTCGCGGCCGCGCTGGACGGCGAGGGACTTCTCGGTGGGTTCGAGGTCGAGGGTGAGGTGGACGGAGCCGTCCTCGAAGCTGCGGCGCTGGCTGTAACCGCCGTCCCGGAACACCTTGATCATTTTGTTGTTGGCGGGGAGCACCTCGGCGGCGAAGCGCCGGATGCCGCGCTCGCGGGCGACCGCGGCGATGTGTTCGAGCAGCGCCGACGCGACGCCGCGGCCCTGGTGGGCGTCCTGGACGAGGAAGGCGACCTCGGCCTCGTCGGCGGGGGCGGAGGCGGGGCGGCCCGTGTCGTCGATGCGGTCGTAGCGGACGGTCCCGATGAACTCTCCGCCGCTCGTGACCGCCAGTCCGACCCGGTCGACGTAGTCGTGATGGGTGAAGCGGCGCACGTCCCGGTCGGATAGGCGGGGATACGGGGCGAAGAAGCGGTAGTACTTCGACTCGTCGGACACCTGCTCGTAGAAGCTGACCAGTCGCTCGGCGTCGTCCGTGGTGATCGGCCTGATGCGCGCGGTGCCACCGTCGCGGAGCACCACGTCCGCTTCCCAGTGGTCGGGGTACGCGTGATGCGGACTCTGTTCCGGCGTGGGCTCCATGGCCAAAGCCTACGGCCGGACGGGAGGCCGGGCACAGCACCACGCACTGCATGAGAGACTGGTCTAGACAACCGTTGATATGTGAAGGGCAGAACCATGGCTGAGCGCCGCGTAAACGTCGGTTGGGCCGAGGGCCTGCACGCCCGCCCCGCTTCCATCTTCGTCCGTGCCGCCACGGCCTCCGGCGTCCCCGTGACGATCGCCAAGGCCGACGGCAACCCGGTGAACGCCGCATCCATGCTCGCCGTGCTCGGCCTGGGCGCACACGGCGGCGAGGAGATCGTGCTCGCGTCCGACGCGGACGACGCCGAGGCCGCTCTGGACCGGCTGGCGAAGCTGGTCGCCGAGGGCCTGGAAGAGCTTCCGGAGACCGTCTGACCCCTCCGGCTCCGGTCCGTCCGGATACGACCCGCGAGAGCCGTGACCCCGTGAAGGGATCACGGCTCTTTCGTTCTCGGGAGAGAGCTGCACCTCGATAATCGGGCAGCGTAAATAACGCTCCGCAATTACTTCTCTTTGTATACGGCGCATTTGTTAATGCCGGACGCCCGCCGTGTTTACGCCGTGTTGCGAAGTTCTCACCGGGGGAACGGGTGTGGTGCGCCGCCCCGGGAGATCCGGGCGGCGGAGCCGGTGCGCGGCGGTGAAGCGTTCCGCGTGCTGGGCGGTCAGCGCCCTCGCCCGTTCCGCGTCGCCGCGCGCCACGGCGTCCACGATCGCGCCGCGCTCGGCCCAGGCGTCGGCCGGGCGGGCCTCCTGCTCGACCGCGTACATCCAGGCGATCTTGTGCCGGAGCTGGGTGAGCAACGCGATGAGCCCGGGGCTGCCGGAGGCCTGGGCGAGGGTCTCGTGGAACCAGCCGCCCAGCGAGCGCAGATCCTCGCCCTCGCCCCGGCGGGCCCGCTCCTGGCCCAGCCTGACCAGGCCGCGGAGCACCTTGAGATGGGCTTCCGTGCGGCGCTGGGCGGCGCGGGCCGCACCCAGTGGCTCCAGGAGCGTCCGCACCTCCAGGAGGTCGGCCGCCTCCTGCACGGTGGGCTCGGCCACACAGGCGCCGGCGTGTCTACGGGTGACCACGAAGCCCTCGGACTCCAGGGTGCGCAGCGCCTCGCGGACCGGGACGCGGGAGACCCCGTAGCGGCGGGCCAGCAACTCCTCGGTGAGGCGGCTGCCGCGCTCGTAGACACCGGAGACGATGTCGTCACGGATTGCCGTGCATACCGAATGCGCGGGAATGCGCATATCCGAACCTCCGCCTTGATCCCCGCGAAACGCGGCCGCCCGACGTCTGTTCCGTGACTCTATGACAATCCGTCGGAATTTCCGATGGGAGGTCGGAATCCGTGGATATCTTCACGCCGGAATTGCGAAGGCCCCGGCGGGTGCGGGGCCTTCGGACGGGGTCGTACGGGGTGGGTCAGACGTTGAGGCCGTGCGAGCGCAGGTAGCCGACGGGGTCCATGTCGGAGCCGTAGTCGGGGCTGGTGCGGGCCTCGAAGTGCAGGTGCGGGCCGGTGGAGTTGCCGGTGGAGCCGGAGAGCCCGATCTGCTGGCCGGAGGAGACGCTCTGGCCGACGGAGACGCCGATCGAGGAGAGGTGGCCGTACTGGGTGTACGTGCCGTCCGTCATCCGGAGCACGATGTTGTTGCCGTACGCGCCGCCCCAGCCGGCCTCGACGACCGTGCCGGCGCCGACCGCGACGACGGAACTGCCGGAGGCGGCCTGGAAGTCCACGCCGGAGTGGCTGCCGGAGGACCAGAGGGAGCCGCCGGTGTTGTAGCCGGTGGTGACGTGAGAGCCGGCCACCGGGAGGTGGAAGGCGTTCAGCCGGGCGCGCTCGGCGGCGCGGGCGGCACGGGCCTTCTCCTCGCGGACCTCCTTGGCGCGGGCCTCGGCCTTGCGCTCGGCCTCGGCCTCGGCCTTCGCCTTGGCCTTGGCGGCCTTCTCGCGGGCCTCGGCGGCGGCCTTGGCCTTCGCCTTCGCGACCGCCTCGGCCTGCTGCTTCTGGGCGTGGGCCTGGGCGTCGATCTGCTCGGCGAGGGTGGCGTCGAGGGAGATGGCCTGGGTGAGGCCGGTGTCGGCGACCTTGGCGGCCTCGGTGTCCGCGGCGAGGGCCGGGGAGGACAGCGAGCCGATGACTCCGGTGGTGGCCAGGGCCGCGATGCCGGCGACGTGGGCGCTCCGGCGCGTGAGGCGGCTCGGGGCACGGTGCTTCCCGGTGGCACGGGTGAACGCCATGGAGGGGCTGGTTCCTTTCCTTCCTTCTCGCCTACCGGGTTAGCTGACGGGTTCGGAGCAGGAAGGTCTCCTACGGATCCCCGCGCCGGTTCGCGGCACGGGCCTCCGATTCACCCCAGGGACTGCGTTGGGTCCCCGGCTCCCCAGGCTCGCGCCTGACGGGGACTCGGCGATGACTGCCCGGCGCCGCGGGTGCGGCATACGGGTGACGGACAGCCGAGCCGACGCTAGGCGGGACGACTTCCCCGCACCAAACGGACAAGGGGATTTGTCGCGCATCCCACAGGGCAGACAGGCAACCTCTGCCACGAAGGGGGTGAAGTTCACCAAACGGGCAAAAGCGCAGGACCCCGGCGAATTTTCTTTCGTCGGGGTCCTGTTCACGGCAGTGGGCCGCAACGGTGTGTCAGCCGGTGACGACGGACACCTCTCCGATGCCGAGGGCCTTCACCGGCTCCTCGATCTGCGCGGCGTCCCCCACGAGGACCGTGACCAGCCGGTCCACCGGGAAGGCGCTGACCACCGCGGCGGTCGCCTCGACGGTGCCGGTCTCGGCGAGCCGGGCGTAGAGGTGGGCCTGGTAGTCGTCGGGGAGGTGCTGCTCGACCTGGTCGGCCAGCGTGCTCGCGACGGAGGCGGCGGTCTCGAACTTCAGCGGGGCGACGCCCACCAGGTTCTGCACGGCCGTCTCGCGCTCGGCGTCGGTCAGCCCCTCGGCGGCCAGCGTCCGCAGGACCTTCCAGAGGTCGTCCAGGGCCGGTCCGGTGGACTCGGTGTCCACCGAGCCGCTGATCGCGAGCATCGCCGCGCCGCCCGAGTCGGGGCCGGAGGAGCGCAGCACCTGGGCGAAGGCGCGCACCCCGTAGGTGTAGCCCTTCTCCTCGCGCAGCACCCGGTCGAGACGGGAGGTGAGGGTGCCGCCCAGGCAGTACGTACCGAGCACCTGAGCGGGCCACACGCGCTCGTGGCGGTCGGCGCCGATCCGGCCGATCAGCAGCTGGGTCTGGACCGCGCCGGGGCGGTCCACGATGACCACGCGACCGGTGTCGTCCGCCGTGATGGGCGGCACCGGGCGGGCCTGGCCCGCGTTGCCCGACCAGTCTCCGAGGGTCTCCGCCAGCAGCGCGTCCAGGTCGATGCCGGTGAGGTCGCCGACGATCACGGCCGTCGCGGTGGACGGGCGGATGTGGGCGTCGAAGAAGGCGCGGACGGCGGCCTGGTCGATCCGCCGGACCGTCTCCTCGGTGCCCAGACGCGGGCGGGACATCCGGGCGGTGGCCGGGAACAGCTCCTTGGAGAGCTGCTTGGCGGCGCGCCGGGACGGGTTGGCGTGCTCGTGCGGGATCTCGTCGAGGCGGTTGCCCACCAGGCGCTCGATCTCGCTCTCGGTGAAGGCGGGGGCCCGGAGCGCCTCGGCGACCAGCCCGAGCGCCTTGGCCAGCCGGGAGGCGGGAACCTCCAGGGAGACCCGGACGCCGGGGTGGTCGGCGTGCGCGTCGAGCGTGGCGCCGCAGCGCTCCAGCTCGGCGGCGAACTCCTCGGCGCTGCGCTTGTCGGTGCCCTCGGAGAGCGCCCGCGACATGATCGTGGCCACGCCGTCCAGGCCCTCGGGCTCGGCCTCCAGCGGCGCGTCCAGGAAGATTTCCACGGCGACGACCTTCTGGCCGGGGCGGTGGCAGCGCAGCACGGTCAGCCCGTTGGGCAGGGCGCCGCGTTCGGGCGCCGGGAAGGCCCAGGGGCGGGCCGTGCCGGCGGTGGGCTGCGGGTGGAACTCCATGGCTACTCCAGTCACGGCGGCGTCGCTCACTTGTCCGCCCCCTCGGGCGCGTCAGTGGCCTCTTCGGCATCCTCGTCCGCCTCGTCGGCCGGCTCGATGGGCTCGTAGACCAGCACCGCCCGGTTGTCGGGGCGCAGGGCTGCCTCGGCCGCCGCGCGCACCTCCTCGGCGGTGACGTCCAGGACGCGGCCCACGGCGGTCAGGGCGAGCTGCGGGTC
The DNA here is from genome assembly GCF_042723425.1 of Streptomyces sp. NPDC058375. Classification (NCBI taxonomy): domain Bacteria; kingdom Bacillati; phylum Actinomycetota; class Actinomycetes; order Kitasatosporales; family Streptomycetaceae; genus Streptomyces; species Streptomyces sp. NPDC058375. Next base: position 9,854 of record NZ_JBHXJG010000091.1, read on the forward strand.
ACCGAACAGGACGGCGTAACGGCACAGTTCGTCGGCGCGGCCGGCGACCGTGCCGAGCCGGTCGAGCCACTCGCGCTCCAACTGCGCCTGGGCCCGCTCCATTTCCTCGGGGGTGGGCCCCTCGGCGGCGAACCGGGCCAGCTCCTCGTCGACGGCGGCCTCGATCGTCTCCACCTCGACACCGCCGGAGGTCTTCACGTCCAGCCAGCCCAGCGAGGGCGCCCCGGCGAGCCGCAGCAGCCCGAAGCCCGCCGCCACCGCCGTACGGTCGCGGCGGACCAGGCGGTTGTGCAGCCGGGAGGACTCGCCGCCGCCGAGCACGGTGAGCGCCAGGTCGGCGGCGTCGCAGGCGCGGGTGCCGTCGTGCGGGAGGCGGTAGGCGGCCATCAGGGCGCGCGCCGGGACCTCCTCGTGGACCACTTCGCGCAGCTGCTCGCCGATGACCTCGGGCAGCGTCCCGTCGCGCGGCGGCTGCTTGCCGTCGTGGGAGGGGATGGAGCCGAAATACTTCTCGATCCAGGCGAGGGTCTGCTCGGGGTCGATGTCGCCGACCACCGAGATCACCGCGTTGTTGGGCGCGTAGTACGTACGGAAGAACGCGCGGGCGTCCTCCAGCGTGGCCGCGTCCAGGTCGGCCATGGAGCCGATCGGGGTGTGGTGGTAGGGGTGGCCCTCGGGGTAGGAGAGGGCGGTCAGCTTCTCGAACGCAGTGCCGTAGGGCACGTTGTCGTAGCGCTGGCGGCGTTCGTTCTTGACGACGTCGCGCTGGTTCTCCATGGACTCCTCGTCGAGCGCGGCGAGGAGGGAGCCCATCCGGTCGGCTTCCAGCCAGAGCGCCAGCTCCACCTGGTGGGTGGGCATGGTCTCGAAGTAGTTGGTCCGCTCGAAGCTGGTCGTCCCGTTGAGCGAGCCGCCGGCCCCCTGGACGAGCTCGAAGTGACCGTTCCCCTTGACCTGGCCCGAGCCCTGGAACATCAGGTGCTCGAAGAGGTGAGCCAGACCGGTGCGTCCCTTGACCTCGTGGCGCGAGCCGACGTCGTACCAGAGGCAGACCGCGGCGACCGGGGTCAGATGGTCCTCGGAGAGCACCACACGCAGGCCGTTGGCCAGGCGGTGCTCGGTCGCTGTCAAGCCGCCGGAGCCGGCCTGTGCGGTGGCCGTGTGACCCATGGGCATGTACGTCCCTTCGATCGCGATACTGGACTTCCTGCCAGACCTGCCACTCTAAGCAAGCGCACCGGCACCTGGCGAAGTTCCCGTTCGGCGGATGTTTCCGTCATGGTGTCGCGGACGCCGCCGCGGACGTACCGCCCGGGCCGCTTCGGACCGGGCTGAGGACGGGGCTCCGGACATGCCTCCGGACGGGTCGAGGTCGGCGTTGTCAGTGCGGCGGTCCACAATGGACCGCGTCAGTAGCTCGTGTTGTCCCGAACAAGCTCAGGTCGCCCGAACAGAATCCGTGAAGGAGTCGCAGCCGCGATGGCCCGCCGTAGCACGAAGACCCCGCCGCCGGACGACTTCGAGGAGAAGATCCTCGACATCGACGTCGTCGACGAAATGCAGGGCTCCTTCCTCGAGTACGCGTACTCGGTGATCTACTCCAGGGCCCTGCCCGACGCCCGCGACGGCATGAAGCCGGTGCACCGGCGCATCGTGTCCCAGATGAACGAGATGGGACTGCGCCCCGACCGCGGCTATGTGAAGTGCGCGCGCGTGGTCGGCGAGGTCATGGGCAAGCTGCACCCCCACGGTGACGCGTCGATCTACGACGCCCTGGTGCGGATGGCGCAGCCGTTCTCGATGCGGCTTCCTCTGGTCGACGGCCACGGCAACTTCGGCTCCCTCGGCAACGACGACCCGCCGGCCGCCATGCGGTACACCGAGTGCCGGATGGCCGATGCCACGTCGTTGATGACCGAGGCGATCGACGAGGACACCGTCGATTTCCAGTCGAACTACGACGGCCAGGAGCGCGAGCCGGTCGTCCTCCCCGCTGCCTACCCCAACCTCCTGGTCAACGGCGTCTCCGGGATCGCCGTGGGCATGGCCACCAACATGCCCCCGCACAATCTGGGCGAGGTCATCGCCGCCGCCCGCCACCTGATCAAGCACCCGGGCGCCGACGTCGAGACGCTGATGCGTTTCGTCCCCGGCCCCGACCTGCCCACCGGCGGCCGCATCGTCGGGCTGAACGGCATCAAGGACGCGTACACGGCGGGCCGCGGCACGTTCAAGATCCGCGCCACCGTCGCCGTGGAGGACGTGACGGCGCGCCGCAAGGGCCTCGTCGTCACCGAACTGCCCTTCACCGTCGGTCCGGAGAAGGTGATCGCCAAGATCAAGGACCTGGTCTCGGCGAAGAAGCTCCAGGGCATCGCCGACGTCAAGGACCTCACCGACCGGGCGCACGGCCTGCGTCTGGTCATCGAGGTGAAGAACGGCTTCGTGCCGGAAGCGGTGCTGGAGCAGCTCTACAAGCTGACGCCGATGGAGGAGTCCTTCGGCATCAACAACGTGGCGCTGGTCGACGGCCAGCCGCTCACCCTGGGCCTCAAGGAACTGCTGGAGGTCTATCTCGACCACCGCTTCGAGGTGGTGCGCCGGCGCAGCGAGTTCCGCCGCACCAAGCGCCGCGACCGGCTGCATCTGGTCGAGGGTCTGATCGTCGCGCTCCTCGACATCGACGAGGTCATCCGGATCATCCGGGACAGCGACAACTCCTCGCAGGCGAAGGAGCGCCTGATGGCGCACTTCTCGCTGAGCGAGATCCAGACGCAGTACATCCTGGACACCCCGCTGCGCCGCCTCACCCGTTTCGACCGGATCGAGCTGGAGAGCGAGCGCGACAAGCTCAACGGCGAGATCGAGGCGCTGACCGCGATCCTGGAGTCGGACGCGGAGCTGCGCAAGCTGGTCTCCTCGGAGCTGGCGGCCGTGGCGAAGAAGTTCGGCACGGACCGGCGCACGGTGCTGCTGGAGTCGGCCGCGTCGCAGATCGCGTCCGTGCCGCTGGAGGTGGCGGACGACCCGTGCCGGGTGCTGCTCTCCTCGACGGGGCTGCTGGCGCGTACGGCGAACGCGGAGCCGGTCGAGATCTCCGAGGACGCCCGGCGGACCAAGCACGATGTGATCGTGTCGGCGGTGGCGGCGACGGCACGCGGTGATGTCGGGGCGGTGACCTCCACGGGCCGGCTGCTGCGGCTCTCGGTGATCGACCTGCCGCAACTGCCGGACACGCACGCGGAGCCGAATCTCTCGGGCGGGGCCCAGATCTCCGAGTTCCTCAGCCTGGAGGCGGACGAGGAGCTGATCTGTCTCACGACGCTCGACGAGGCCTCGCCGGGGCTCGCGATCGGCACCCTTCAGGGCGTGGTGAAGCGCGTCGTGCCGGACTACCCGGCCAACAAGGACGAGTTGGAGGTCATCACCCTCAAGGACGGTGACCGCATCGTGGGTGCGACCGAGCTGCGTACGGGCGAGGAGGACCTGGTGTTCATCACCTCCGACGCCCAGTTGCTCCGTTACCCTGCGGGCTCGGTGCGCCCGCAGGGCCGGCCCGCCGGGGGCATGGCGGGCGTCAAGCTCGCGGCCGGGGCCGAGGTGCTGTCGTTCACGGCGGTGGACCCGGCGGCCGAGGCGATCGTCTTCACGGTGGCCGGCTCGCACGGCACGCTGGACGACTCGGTGCTGACGTCCAAGCTCACCCCGTTCGACCAGTATCCGCGCAAGGGCCGGGCGACCGGCGGAGTGCGCTGCCAGCGGTTCCTGAAGGGCGAGGACGTCCTGGTGTTCGCCTGGGCCGGCCCCACCCCGGCGCGGGCCGCCCAGAAGAACGGCACCCCGGCGAAGCTGTCGGAGCCGGACCCGAGGCGGGACGGTTCGGGCACGCCGCTGCTGGAGAAGGTGGCCGTGATCGCGGGACCGCCGCTGTACTGACGCTGTCGTACGGGGAGGAGCGGCCGCGAGGGCGTTACCCCTCCGTGGCCGCTTCCTGCATTCCGGCCTCCGCGTCCCCTTCGTGGGCGGGCTCCGGTACGTAGCGGAGCACGCCCCACATGGCGCGTTCGGTGTCCGAGGCGTCGGGCTCCGGCTCCGCGCGGCAGGCGGCGAGCCCGGCCGTCAGCGCGTCGGCGTCGATGCCCGCTCCGATCATGACGAGCTGGGTGAGGCGCTGCTCGCCGCGCGCCCACGGCTGGGGAACGAAGCGCAGGAACCGGCCGACCGCGTGCAGCGCGTAGGTGTTGTCCCGGTCCCCCGCGCCGAAGTCGACGAACCCCTTGATGCGGTAGAGGCCTTCGGGCCGCGAGTCGAGGAACGCCATGAAGCGGCGCGGGTCCATCGGCACGTCGGCGGTGAAGTCGACGCTCTCGTACGCCGCGTGGAGGTGGTCGGCGTGCCCGTGCCCGTCGCACCCCTCGTGCTCGTCGCACCCCTCCCCGCGCAGCAGGTCCTCGAAGCTCAACTGCCCCGCCATCTCCTCGTGGTCCGGCCGCAGCGCGGGGTCGAAGAGCAGCTCGGGGTCGATCCGGCCGTGCACGGCGGAGATCACGGCGGCGGGGCCGCTCAGCTCCGCGACCGTCGCCCGCAGCCGCTCCCGTTCGGCCTCCCCCACCCGGTCGGTCTTGTTCAGGACGACGAGGTCGGCGACGGCCAGGTGGCGGTCGAGCTCGGGGTACCGCTGCCGGGTGGCGTCGAACTCCGCCGCGTCGACTACCTCGACGAGACCCCCGTACAGGATGTGCGGGTTGTCGCTGGCCAGCAGCATGCGGACGAGTTCCTGGGGTTCGGCCAGACCGCTCGCCTCGATGACGATCACGTCCAGCCGGGCAGAGGGCCGGGTCAGGGTCTCCAGGAAGGTGTCGAGTTCGCTCGCGTCGACGGCGCAGCACAGGCAGCCGTTGCCCAGCGAGACCGTCGAGCCGACCTGCCCCGAGACGGTCATGGCGTCGATCTCGATGGCCCCGAAGTCGTTGACGATCACGCCGATACGGGTGCCCGCCCGGTTGCGGAGCAGATGGTTCAGGAGCGTGGTCTTGCCGGAGCCGAGGAAGCCCGCCAGGACGACGACCGGGATCTGCGGGGTACGGGGCGGGGTCAACGGGGGCCTTCCTGGGGACGTCGTCAGGGTGCCGGGACCGGCTGCGGCGGAGGTGCGCCGACGTAGCGGGCCGCCGGGCGGATGATCTTCGAGTCCTCCGCCTGCTCCAGGATATTGGCGCTCCAGCCGATCACTCGCGCCGCACAGAAGGTGGGGGTGAACATCGCGCGCGGCAGCCCGCACAGCTCCATGACCACTCCGGCGTAGAACTCCACGTTGGTGTGCAGCTCCCGGCCCGGCTTGAGCTCGGCGAGGATGGCCTCGACCTGGGCCTCCACCTCCACGGCGAAGTCGACGAGCGGGCCGCCGAAACCCTGGGCGAGGGACTTGAGCATCCGGGAGCGCGGGTCCTCGGTGCGGTAGACGGGGTGGCCGAAGCCCATGATGCGGCGGCCGGAGAGGACCTGTTCGCGGATCCAGCCGTCGATCCGGTCGGGGGTGCCGATGGCGTCCAAGGTGTCCAGGGCCCGGCTGGGGGCCCCGCCGTGCAGCGGTCCGGAGAGTGCGCCGACCGCCGCGACCAGGCATGCGGCCAGGTCGGCTCCGGTGGAGGCGACGACGCGGGCGGTGAAGGTGGAGGCGTTGAAGCCGTGGTCGACGGTCGAGATGAGGTACTGCTCGATCGCCCGGACCTTCTCGGGCTCCGGCTCCGCCCCGGTCAGCATGTACAGATAGTTCGCGGCGTGCGGCAGGTCCTCGCGGGGTTCGACCGGCTCCCGGCCCTGGCCGAGCCGGTGGAGGGCGGTCAGGATCGTCGGTACGGCCGCGCAGGCGACCAGCGCGTCCTCGCGTCGGCGCTCGGCCCCGATGTCGTACACCGGGCGGAAGCCGGCCGAGGCGCCGAGCAGGGAGAGCGCGGTGCGCAGTCCGGCGAGCGGGCCGGAGACGGCGCTCGCGCGGGCGATGGCCGGGAGGGCCTCGGTCACGTCGGCGGGGAGCGCGCGCAGGCTCGCCGTACGGGCCGCGAAATCGGCGGCCGCGGCCCGGTCGGGCAGCTCCCCGTGGAACATCAGGTACCAGACGTCCTCGAAGCCGCGGGTCCGCGCCAGCTCGATCGCCGAGAACTGGCGGTAGTGGTAGAAGCCTTCGCGGCCGCGGACGTCGCCGAGGGCGGTGTCGGTGACGACGACGCCGGCGAGGCCGCGGGGGATGGGGGCGACAGGGGTGGTGGTCATGGCTGCTCTCTCCTCCGTGCACGCAACCGTGCATGCGACATTGATTCGACTGTCCATGCTTGACTTGAGGTCTGTCAACATTGATTGAATCAATGTTCATGCGAAGTGGATACGGTGGTTCCATGACGGATCAACCAGAGCCCGACCGGCACGACGCACCCCGGCTGACCACCCGGCAGGCCGCCGAACTGCTGGGCGTGAAGCCGGAAACGGTGTACGCCTATGTCAGCCGGGGCCAGCTGAGCAGCGCGCGGGCCGCCGGGGGGCGGGGCAGCACGTTCGACGCGGAGGAGGTCCGAGCGCTGGCGCGGCGCTCGGGGCGACGGGATCCCGCCCCGGCCGGGGGCGACCTCGCCTTCCGCACCGGCATCACGCTCATCGAGGGCGACCGCTGCTATTTCCGCGGGGTCGACGCGACGGAGCTGGCCCGGCGGTACGGCTACGAGGAGGTCGCCGAGTGGCTGTGGACGGGCGAGCCGCGGCCCGGCGCCCGGTTCACCGCGTCCGCCGGGACTCTCTCGGCGGCCCGCAGGGCGGTCGACGCGCTGCCCGTGCACAGCGGGTCGACCGACCGGCTGCGGGTGGCGGTGACCGCTGCCGCGGCCACGGACCCGCTGCGGTTCGACCTGTCGCCGGAAGCGGTGCTGAGCAGCGCCCGGAGCCTGATCCCGACGCTGGTGGGCGCCCTGCCGACGCTGGGCGAACCGGAGGACGAAGGGGGTCGTCTGGCGCGGGAGCTGTGGTCACGGCTCACCGCGGAGCCGGCCGACGCCCCGTCCCTCGCCGTGCTGGACGCGGCCCTGGCGCTCCTGATCGACCACGACCTGGCGGCCTCCACCCTGGCCGCCCGGGTCGCCGCCTCCGCGCGGGCCCACCCGTACGCCGTGGTCTCGGCGGGGCTCGGGGTGCTGGAAGGGCCGCTGCACGGTGCGGCGAGCGGCCTGGCGCACCGGATGCTCCGGGAAGCGGTGGACCGGGGCAGCGCGGTTCCCGTGGTCGCCGATCATCTGCGGACCGGGCGGCGGGTGCCGGGCCTGGGCCACCGGCTGTACCGGGGCGAGGACCCCCGGGCGACGGTCCTGTTCGAGCTGCTGGCGGAGGTGCCGCAGGCGGCCGGGGCGCTGGCGGCGGCCCGCGAGGTGGTGGCCACGACGGCGCGGCACGCTCCGCTGCACGCCAACATCGACCTGGCCCTGGCCGTCCTGTCCGTCTCCCGGGGGATGCCGGCGGACGCGGGCGAGACCGTGTTCGCGGTGTCCCGCACCGCGGGCTGGATCGCCCACGCGCTGGAGGAGTACGGCGAGCGCCCGCTCCGCATCCGGCCGAGCGGGCAGTACACCGGCCCCCGGCCCCCGCAGCCGCTCCCCTGACCAGGACTCCGCCGCTACGCGAGGCGCCAGGTCCGGACCAAGGGCCCTGAGGAGCGCAAATTAGCTACGGATCACAGGGAATTCTCGCGCGGAGGCTGGGCGGTCGACCCGCGCACCACCAGCTCCGGCTCGAACAGCAGCTCGTCCGAGGGCACGGCCCTCCCGCCGATCTGCACCGAGAGCAGCTCCACGGCCGCCCGCCCCATGGCCTCGATGGGCTGGCGGACGGTGGTCAGGGGCGGATCGGTGCAGTTCATGAAGGCCGAGTCGTCGTAGCCGACGACCGACACGTCGCCGGGCACCGAGAGCCCCCGGCGGCGGGCGGCGCGCACGGCGCCCAGCGCGAGCGGGTCGCTGGCGCAGATGATGCCGGTGACACCGCGCTCCAGCAGCCGCATGGCGGCGGCCTGCCCGCCCTCCAGCGAGAACATGGCCCGGGCCACCCACTCGTCGGGGATGCTCGTGCGGGTCTCCTCGGCGAGCACCCGGGCGGCGGCGAGCTTGCGCTGCGAGGGCACGTGGTCGGACGGGCCGAGGACGAGTCCGATGCGCTCGTGGCCGAGCGAGACGAGGTGGCGCCAGGCCTGCTCGACGGCGACGGAGTCGTCGCAGGAGACGCCCGGGAAGCCGAGATGCTCGATGGCCGCGTTGATCAGCACGACGGGGATCTTGCGGTCGGCGAGCACCTTGTAGTGATCGTGCGGGGCGTCGGCCTGGTGGTAGAGGCCGCCCGCGAAGACGACGCCGGAGACCTGCTGCTGGAGGAGCAGTTCGACGTAGTCGGCCTCGGAGACGCCGCCCTTGGTCTGGGTGCAGAGCACCGGGGTCAGCCCCTGCTGGGCGAGTGCGCCGCCGACCACTTCGGCGAAGGCCGGGAAGATCGGGTTCTGCAGCTCGGGCAGGACCAGCCCGACCAGCCGGGCCCGTTCGCCGCGCAGCTGGGTCGGGCGCTCGTAGCCGAGGACGTCCAGCGCGGAGAGGACGGCCTGCCTGGTGGCGTCGGAGACGCCCGGCTTGCCGTTCAGCACCCGGCTGACCGTCGCCTCGCTGACTCCCACTTTCTGGGCCACTTGAGCAAGTCGTCGCGTCATGAGCGCAAGATTAGCGCAAGAAGTGCAAGAAGATTGCGTTGCGGGGGAACTCTTCCGGAACGCGCACCGGTACAGCCGGAACGCTCACAGACACAGCGCCGTGAGGCAAGAGGTACGCACGGCGAAGGAGCGGACGCACTGCGGTAAGCGGCCGAATTTCCACCCCGGCCGCCCGCCCCTTACCGTCTCTACGATGAACGCCCCACCGACCCCCGGCCGGGGACCGCGCCGGTTCAGCTGGCCCCAGCGGGTCTTCTCCCAGGTCCTGCTGATGCAGCTGGCCATCATCACCGGTGTGACGATCCTGGTCACCGGCCTCTTCCTGGCCCCCCTCAGCGACCAGCTGGACGACCAGGCGATGCGCCGCGCCCTGGCCATCGCCCAGTCCACCGCCGCCGACCCGGACATCGTGGAGCACCTGAGCAGCACGGACCCGTCGGACCGGGGCCCGGTCCAGTCGGCCGCTGAGCGGGTCAGGCGGGCGACCGGCGCGGAGTACGTCGTCGTCATGAACCAGCGTGGGGTGCGCTGGTCGCACCCCGAGACCCACCGGATCGGCGCGATCGTCTCCACCGACCCCGGTAAGGCGCTGCACGGCCGCGAGGTGATGGAGATCGACAGCGGCACCCTCGGCCGTTCGGCACGGGGCAAGGTGCCGCTGTACGGCCCGTCCGGCGAGGTGATCGGCGCGGTGTCGGTGGGGATCGCCTACGACAGCGTCCGCGCCCGGCTCCTCGCGGCGATCCCGGGGCTGCTCGCGTACGCGGGCGGGGCCCTGGCGGTCGGGGCACTCGCCGCTTACCTGATCTCCCGGCGGCTGCAACGCCAGACCCACGACCTGGCCTTCTCCGACATCTCCGCGCTGCTGACCGAACGCGAGGCCATGCTGCACGGCATCCGCGAAGGGGTCGTCGCCCTCGACGGGGCCGGCCGCGTCCGGCTGCTGAACGACGAGGCGCAACGGCTGCTGGGCCTGGGTCCGGAGGCGGCGGGCCGGCCGCTGGAGGAGGTGCTGGGCGACGGCCGGACCACGGACGTGCTGGCCGGGCGGGTGGTCGGCGACGACCTGCTGGCGGTACGGGGCAGCCGGGTGCTGCTGGCCAACCGGATGCCCACGGACGACGGCGGAGCCGTGGTGACCCTGCGCGACCGGACCGAGCTGGAGCATCTGGGCCGTGAGCTCGACTCCACCACGGGGCTGATCGACGCTTTGCGCGCCCAGGACCACGAGCACGCCAACCGGCTGCACACCCTGCTGGGGCTGCTGGAGCTGGAGATGCACGAGGACGCGATGGAGTTCGTCACGGAGGTGGTGGGCGTCCACCGGGCGACGGCCGAGCAGCTCACCGAGAAGGTCCAGGACCCGCTGCTGGCCGCCCTCCTCGTCGGCAAGACGACGGTGGCGGCCGAGCGCGGTGTCGCGCTGCGGCTGGCCCCGGGAACCCTCCTGCCGGACCGGGTGGTCGATCCCCGGGGCCTGGTGACCGTGGTGGGCAATCTCGTCGACAACGCCACAGACGCGGCGGCCGGATCGGACGGGGCGCGGATCGAGGTCGGGCTGCGCACCGAGGGCCGTACGGTGGTCCTGGAGGTGCGCGACAGCGGCCCCGGCGTCCCGGAGGAGCAGCACGCGTCGATCTTCACGGAGGGCTGGTCCACCAAGGACGTCCCCGCGCACGGCAAACGCGGTCTCGGGCTCGCCCTCGTACGGAGGCTCGCGGAGCGCCAGGGAGGCAGTGTGACGGTGTCCGGGGCGGACGGGGGCGGTGCGGTGTTCACGGTCGTGCTGCCGGAGGCGCTGACGGAGCCGGGGCCCGGGGCCGTGGACAAGCCCGGACCCGGTCCGGAGGCCGTGACCGGGCCCGCCGCGGGTTCCCCGAACGGTACGCCGCATTCCGCCCATCCGGCCACGACGGGAGAGCAGCGGTGATCCAGGTCCTGATCGTGGACGACGACGTCCGGGTGGCGCAGATCAACGCGGCGTACGTCGCCAAGATCCCCGGCTTCCACGTGGCCGCGCAGGCCCACTCGGCGGCCGGGGCGCTGGCGACCGTCGAGGAGGTACCGGTGGACCTGATCCTGCTGGACCACTATCTGCCCGACCGCAACGGCCTCGCCGTCGTACGGGAACTGCGCCGCCTCGGCCGACAGGTCGACGTGATCATGGTGACGGCCGCCCGGGACGTCGCGACCGTGCAGGACGCGATGCGGCACGGTGCGCTCCAGTACCTGGTGAAGCCGTTCACGTACGCCGGTCTGCGCTCGAAACTGGAGGCGTACGCGGCGCTGCGGCAGACGCTCGACGGGGGCGGGGAGGCCGAGCAGGCGGAGGTGGACCGGCTCTTCGGCGCGCTCTGGGCCGCCGACGAGCCGACCCTCCCCAAGGGCCACTCCCCCACCACCGCCGAACTCGTCCGGGGGGCCCTGCGCGGCGCCGAGGGCCCCCTCTCCGCCCAGGAGATCGCGGACAGCGCGGGGATGAGCCGGCAGACGGCCCAGCGCTATCTGAAGCTGCTGGAGCGCACCGGCAAGGTCCGGCTGACGCTGCGGTACGGGGAGACGGGCCGCCCGGAACACCGTTACGCCTGGACCGGCTCCTGAGCCCGGAGGGTCGGGCTCCCAGGGCCTGTCGTCTACCCGCCGCTAGGCCGCCCCGGCCCCCGTCAGCGCCCGGACCTCGGCCTCGGCGTGCCTGGCCTCGTCGGGCGGCTCGGGCGAAGTGACCGTACCGATCCAGCCGGCCAGGAAGCCGAGCGGGATCGAGACCAGGCCCGGGTTCTCCAGCGGGAAGAGCTGGAAGTCGACGCCGGGGAACAGGGACGTGGGGCTGCCCGAGACGACGGGCGAGACCAGCACCAGGACGACCGCCGGGACCAGCCCGCCGTACACCGCCCAGACCGCGCCCCGGGTGGTGAAGTTGCGCCAGAACAGCGAGTAGAGCAGGGCCGGGAGGTTCGCCGAAGCGGCGACGGCGAAGGCGAGTCCCACCAGGAAGGCGACGTTCAGGTCCTGGGCGAGCAGTCCGAGGCCGATCGCGACCACACCGATTCCGGCGGCGGCGGTACGCGCCACGGCGACCTCGCTGCGCTTCTTGCGCCCGGGGCGGCGGAGCGAGGCGTAGAGGTCGTGGGCGACCGAGGCGGACGAGGCGAGCGTGATCCCTGCGACGACGGCCAGAATGGTGGCGAAGGCGATGGCGGCGACCACGGCGAAGAGAATCGTTCCACCGGTGGACCCCTCGCCGCCGCCCAGATTGAGCGCCAGCAGCGGTACCGCGGTGTTGCCCGCCGCGTTCGATGCACGGACCTCGGCGGAGCCGACGAGCGCGGCGGCGCCGAACCCGAGCACGATCGTCATCAGGTAGAAGCTGCCGATCAGGCCGATGGACCAGACGACCGAGCGACGCGCGGCACGGGCGGTGGGCACGGTGTAGAAGCGCGACAGGATGTGCGGCAGGCCCGCGGTGCCGAGGACGAGGGCCACGCCCAGGCTGATGAAGTCGAAGCGTGAGGTCCAGTCGCCGCCGTAGCGCAGGCCGGGGGCGAGGAAGTCCTTGCCGTGGCCGCTGCGTTCGGCGGCGGCGTTGAGCAGGTTGTTGACGTTGCCGTGGAAGTGGACCAGGACGAGCACGGTGAGCGCGACGGCTCCGGCCATCAGCAGGACGGCCTTGACGATCTGGATCCAGGTGGTGGCGCGCATGCCGCCGAAGGACACGTAGATCACCATGAGCGCGCCGACCCCGACCACGGTCCAGGACCGGGCCGCGTCGCTCGTACCGCCCAGGAGCAGGGCCACCAGGCTGCCCGCGCCGACCATCTGGGCGACCAGGTAGAGCACGGAGACGGTAACGGACGAGGTGCCGACGGCGGTACGCACCGGGCGCTCCGCCATCCGCGCGGCGACCACGTCGGCCAGCGTGAACCGGCCGCAGTTGCGGACGAGTTCGGCGACGAGCAGCAGGACGACCAGCCAGGCGACGAGGAAGCCGACGGAGTAGAGCATGCCGTCGTAGCCGAAGAGGGCGATCAGCCCGGAGATGCCGAGGAAGGAGGCCGCCGACATGTAGTCGCCGGCGATGGCGAATCCGTTCTCCATGGGCGAGAACAGGCGTCCGCCGGCGTAGAACTCCTCGGCTGAGCCCTGTCGGTTGCGGCCGACCCAGGTGGTGATGAAGAGCGTCACCGCGATGAACGCGCTGAACAGCAGCAGGGCGAGTGTCTGGTGGTCTCCTTTCACCGTCCGAGCCCTCTCGTCATCTCCTGGGTGTCCCAGCGCAGATCGAGCGCCGCCCGGTCCCTGCGCAGCCGCGCGTGCCGTGCGTACGCCCAGGTGAGCAGGAACGTGGTGAGGAACTGGCCGAGCCCCGCCACCATCGCGACGTTGACCGCTCCGGCGACCGGGCGGGCCATCAGAGCGGGGGCGGTGGTCGCGGCGACGACGTAGGCGAGATACCAGAGGAGGAAGGCGAGGGCGGCGGGGGCCACGAAGCGGCGGTAGCGGCGGCGCACTTCGCGGAAGGCGGCGCTGCGGTGCACTTCGAGATAGATGTCTGCCGCGCTGGGTGCGGGGTCCGGCACCGCCGCCCCGGACGCGTCGTGGGTCTCGGCGCCTCCCGTACCGTCCTGTTCGTACCGGCCGGGGGCCGGCACGTCGTCCCACGGGTCGTCGAGCCGCACTCCCGCGGTCTCCGGCCCTGCTTCCTTCTCCACCGAACAACTCCCCTGATCCGCCGACCTTTTCGGCCGCACGGCCAACCATGGGCGGTTCGGGAGGATTCCGGGCGCGTCATTCGCCCGACTTCACCCCTTCAGGTGACAGAAGTCCCGGACGGCTGCGCGCTTCCCCGACGAGGCCCCGGGAAACGCACGCGGCCCCCGCTCCGGTGGGACGGGAGCGGGGGCCGTACGGGGTCCGGGGGTCAGGCGTCGATGCGCGAGCGGTCCAGAGTGGCGGCGGAGCTGGTGATGAACTCCTTGCGGGGCGCGACCTCGTTGCCCATGAGGAGGTCGAAAACCTGCTCGGAGGATTCCAGATCGCCGATGTTGATGCGCCGCAGCGTGCGGTGGCGCGGGTCCATCGTCGTCTCGGCCAGTTGATCGGCGTCCATCTCGCCCAGGCCCTTGTAGCGCTGGATCGATTCCTTGATCCGGACGTTCTTGCGCTGGAACTCCAGGAGGGTCTGGCGCAGTTCGTTGTCGGAGTAGGTGTAGACGTACTTGTCCTGGCCCTTCTTGGGCTGGACGAGCTCGATCCGGTGCAGCGGGGGCACCGCGGCGAAGACCCGCCCGGCCTCGACCATCGGGCGCATGTAGCGCTGGAAGAGGGTCAGCAGGAGGGTGCGGATGTGGGAGCCGTCGACATCGGCGTCGGTCATCATGATGACCTTGCCGTAGCGGGCGGCGTCGATGTCGAAGGTCCGGCCGGACCCGGCTCCTATGACCTGGATGATCGCGCCGCACTCGGCGTTCTTCAGCATGTCGGAGACGGACGACTTCTGGACGTTGAGGATCTTGCCGCGGATCGGCAGCAGCGCCTGGAACTCGCTGTTCCGGGCCAGCTTGGCGGTGCCGAGCGCCGAGTCGCCCTCGACGATGAACAGCTCGCTGCGGTCGACGTCGTCGCTGCGGCAGTCGGCCAGCTTGGCGGGCAGGGAGGAGGACTCCAGCGCGGTCTTGCGGCGCTGGGCGTCCTTGTGCTGGCGGGCCGCGATCCGGGTGCGGGCGGCGGCCACGGCCTTCTCCAGCACCGCCCGGGCCTGCGCCTTGGCGTCCCGCTTCGTCGAGGTCAGGAACGCCTTGAGCTCCTTGGCGACCACGCCGGCGACGATCCGGTTGGCCGCCGAGGTGCCGAGCACCTCCTTGGTCTGCCCCTCGAACTGCGGCTCGGCGAGCCGCACGGTGACGACGGCGGTGAGGCCTTCGAGGGCGTCGTCCTTGACGACGTCGTCCTCGGCGACCCGCAGCATCTTGGCGGAGCGGAGCGCCTCGTTCACCGTCCTGGTCAGGGAGCGCTCGAAGCCGGTGACGTGGGTGCCGCCCTTGGGGGTGGCGATGATGTTCACGAACGACCGTACGGTCGTGTCGTAGCCGGTGCCCCAGCGCAGGGCGATGTCGACGGCCAGCTCGCGGGTGACCTCGGTGGCGGTCATGTGACCGCGGTCGTCGAGGACGGGCACGGTCTCCTTGAAGGTGCCCGTGCCGCTGAGGCGCTGGACGTCGCAGACGGCCTTGTCCTGGGCCAGGTACTCGCAGAACTCGCTGATGCCGCCGTCGAAGCGGAACGTCTCTTCGGTCTTGCCCTCGCCGTCCAGCCCCCGCTCGTCGCGGACGATGATCGTGAGGCCGGGGACGAGGAAGGCCGTCTGGCGGGCCCGCTGGTAGAGCGTGTCCAGGTTGAGCTTGGCGTCCTTGAGGAAGATCTGCCGGTCCGCCCAGTACCGCACCCGGGTACCGGTACGGGTCTTGGGGACGCGCTTGCCCTTGCGCAGGCCGTTCGCCGGGTCGAAGGGGCTGTCCGGCCCCTGCTCGGTGAACATGCCGGGGACACCGCGCCGGAAGCTGATGGAGTGGGTCGCGCTGTTGCGGTCGACCTCGACGTCCAGGCGGGCGGAGAGGGCGTTGACGACGGAGGCGCCGACGCCGTGGAGGCCGCCCGAGGCCGCGTAGGAGCCGCCGCCGAACTTGCCGCCGGCGTGCAGCTTGGTCATGACGACCTCGATGCCGGAGAGCCCCGTCTTGGGCTCGACGTCGACCGGGATGCCACGGCCGTTGTCCCGGACCTCCACGGAGGCGTCGTCGTGGAGGATGACCTCGATCTGGTCGCAGTAGCCGCCGAGGGCCTCGTCGACGGAGTTGTCGATGATCTCCCAGAGGCAGTGCATCAGGCCGCGGCTGTCGGTGGACCCGATGTACATGCCGGGGCGCTTGCGGACCGCCTCAAGACCTTCGAGGACGAGAAGGTGCCGCGCGGTGTAGTTGGAGCTGTCCCGGTCGCCGCCTGCTGCGGCCAGCATCGCGGTGGACGGCACGGACGTTTCGGCGGTCACGCGGTTCGCTCCTCGCTGAATTTCATCTGGGGCACCCGTGGGTATCGGGCTGGGCTTCGGTTGCCGCTGAGAGCCTACAGAGGCCTGGTAGAGCGGTTGTAACGCCACCCTCGGGGGAATCCTCATGCTAGTCGAGCCTCATCCGGGCTCGCATGGATGTTCGATCATTCGTTGGAGTGACGTGCACATCACGTTCCCTTCGACGCATGAACCATTTAGGCTCCGGGCACGTCCTCATGAACAAACCGGCAAGCCGGCCGGCGGGACACACCCCCTAAGACAAGCAATGCGAAACCGTAGCGCTCCGCATACGGCACATTCGCCGCCAACCGGCAACAGACAGCCACACCGAGAAGAAGTTTCGAAGAAAAGCCACGAGCGGGAACGTTTTCGGCCTGGTTGGATGTTGACCCTGGTACGACAGCTCGTCGAGCTAGAGAAGAGGCGACGTGACTACTGTTCTGACCCCCGCGAGCCCGCTGACCGCAGCAGACCGCTGTGACCGTTGCGGCGCCCAGGCATATCTGCGCGTCGTCCTGATCAGCGGCGGTGAACTGCTCTTCTGCGCCCACCACGGGCGCAAGTTCGAGCCGGAACTCAAGAAGATCGCCGCGGAAATACAGGATGAGACGGATCGGCTCACTGCCGTGCAGACGGCTGCTGCCGACGAGGACCAACACTGACACCTCGCATCCACGACGAGCCAGGGGCCGGTCCAGGACCGGCC
>NZ_JBHXJG010000092.1:0-25978 GCF_042723425.1 Streptomyces sp. NPDC058375
GCGGAAACCGGGCAACTACCTGGCCTTTCTCGGACTGGCAGCCGCTCTCTGCTGCTACAAACGATTCCTCAAACTGACCATGTAGGACACGGTCTTAGCTCCCCAGGACGCTGACTGCTCAAGCGTTCAGGGAATCCGGAGAGCCGCAGTCGTTCATTCGGCTGCGGCTCTCCGTCGTTCGTTCCGTAGGTATTCTGGCATCACCGGCTCGGCTCCGGCTCCCCCCTCGCGTAACGACTTCTGGGCCGGGTCAGGCCCAAAGTGGCCGCGGAGCGTCGTCGTGTCGTACGCCGTCCGAAATGCGCTGCGCCGCTGAAGCTCCGGTACCAGGCCGCGCGTGATCGCGGTGAGGTCGTGCGGCAGGACGCCGGGGCGGAGCCGGAAGCCGTCGAGCCCGGCGGTGTGCCAGTCGAGCAGCAGATCGGCCGGGTCGGCGGGCGTGCCGGTGAAGATCGCGGCGTCGGAGCCGAGCCCCACCCCGGTCCCGGCGCTGCCCCCGGTCCCGGTCCCGGCGCCGGCGCTGCCCCCGGTCCCGGTCCCGGCGCCGGCGTTGCCCCCGGTCCCGGTCCCGGCCCTGGCCCGGCTGTCCAGGTGTGCCTTGCGGCGCTCGGCCGCGCCCGGCTTCTCGTCCAGGAAGTAGCAGGTCCGCGAACCGTCGCAGCGGCCGCTCCCGTACGTCCCGCCTGGCGCGCTCCACCGCAGCGTCAACCTCCGTGAGGACCGCGGCGACCCCCGCCCGGTCGTGCGGCTTGAGGTGCACGACGTCCGAGGCGAGCGCCGCGAACTCGTACGGCACCGACGCGTGCGCGAGGCTCACCACCGGTGGCGCGCCCTGCGGTGAACGCGGCGTGATTGAGGGGCCCTTGACGGAGATGTGCGCTCCCTCGAAGTCGATGTGGTGCACCTTGTCGCGGTGGAGGAAGCGGCTCGTCGCCGCGTCCCGGATCTCCGCGTCGTCCTCCCAGCTGTCCACCAGCCTGATGTGGGTGGTGAGCGGCGCGGGGTGGGCCGAGAGCAGCACCGCGTCCACCCTGCCCCGGACCTGGTCGGTGCGGTCGTCGGGCCGGTGGAAGGCGGCGGACTGGAGGCCGGGGGCGTCTCGAACATGACGTAGTCGAGCAGCCCGCGCTCGGCCTCGGCGACGAGGTCGGCCCAGTACGCGGCGGAGAGCAGCTCTGCGGGCCGGGCGCCGGCCGCCCGCCACGCCGCCGGATGCCAGCCTGCGCCGTCGAGCGCGACGGCGAGGTGCAGCGGGGCGTCGGTGATCCGACCAGACGGTCACGTTGTGGATGCCGGGCAGCTGCGCGGCGATGTGGACCTGTCGGGGGGGGTGCGGCGGTCCGGTGGAGTGGACCCGCGTGGGGTGGTGTGGCGGTCCGGTGGGGTGCGTATGTCTTCTGCTCATGCCGGGTCCTCGCTTGCGGCGATCGGCGAGGTGACCTTCCGGCGGGCGGGGAAGCCCGCGCCCCGGGCGTACAGCACGACCGCGATCACCGGCAGCAGGAGCAGCAGGACGGTCCAGGGGAAGGAGCCGCTGCCGACGGTGTCGAGGAGGATCCCGCCGACGATGCCGCCGGCCGCCATGGCGGCGTTCCAGAGCGTGACCAGCATCGCCTGGGCCGCGTCGGCGGACGGCCCGCCCGCGTCGCCCACGGCGGTCTGGAGCAGGGTGGGGATTCCGCCCCAGCCCAGGCCCCACAGCACGGCGGCGGCGTAGACGAGCGCGGTGGTGTCGGAGAGTACGGCCAGGAGCGCCGCGGCGACGGCGACGAGCAGGGCGCCCGTGACGGTGAGGCCGCGCAGCCGGTCGTGGATCAGGACCCCGGTGATCCAGATGCTCGCCAGCGAGGCGGCGCCGAAGACGAGGAGGATCAGCCCGGTGGAGCCGCCCAGGCCCAGGTGGTCGAGGTACGCGGCGATGTACGCGTACAGGATGGTGTGGGCCAGGACGAAGACCAGCGTCACGAACAGGACCGGGCTCACCCCCGGGATGCGCAGCGTCCGCAGCATCCTCGGCCGCTCGCCGCGCCCCTGCCCGGGGAAGTCCGGCACGGCCACGGCGATCCACAGCAGGAGCAGCACGGTGAGCCCGGTCATGGCGAGGAACGCCACGCGCCAGCCGAGCCAGTCACCGAGGAACGTCCCGGCGGGCACGCCGAGCGACAGGGCCACCGGGATCCCCGCCATGGCGACGGCGATGGCCTTGCCCTGGAGGTGCGCGGGGGCCATACGCCGCGCGTATCCGGCGAGCAGCGCCCACGCCAGACCGGCCGCCACCCCGGCGAGGAACCGTGCCGCCATGGTCAGTTCGTAGACGGACGACAGGGCGGTGACGGTGTTGGCGAGGGCGAAGCCGCCCATCGCGGCCAGCAGCAGCCGTTTGCGCCGCCGGCCGGCGGTGGCTGCGGTGAGCGGAATCGCGGTGAGGGCGGTGCCGATCGCGTAGACCGTCACCGTCTGCCCGGTCGCGGACTCGCTCACCCCGAGGTCCGCGCTCATCGCGGGGAGCAGGCCCGCGGGGAGCGTCTCGGTGAGGCTGGTGATGAAGACGGCGGTGGCGAGGGCCAGCAGGGCGAGGAGGGGGAGCTTCTGCCGGGCCCGGCCCTTGCCGGGGGGCTCGGGCGCCGCGGGGGAGTCGGCGGTGGTGTCGGGTGCGGTGCTCATGGGGTCTGCTCCTGGTCTCCCGGTACGTGGGTGGCCCTCGACGCGGTACGTGGGTGGCTTCGCCGCCGGTACGTGGGCGGCCTCGACGGCGAGCACGACTGTGCGCCGGACCGCTTCGGGAAACCTTCGGGGACGCTGACGACCAGCCCTCCTCCCCGCATGTACGGTGGCGCGTATGCGGTTTGGGGTGCTCGGGCCACTGGTGGTGGGGGACGACGAGGGGCGTGACGTCACCGTCCCCGAGCGCAAGGTCCGGGCCCTGCTGGCGGACCTCCTCGCGCACGACGGCGGCCCGGTCTCCGCCGACCGGCTCATCCACGACCTGTGGGGCGACGCGCCGCCCGGGAAGCCCGCGGGCGCGCTCCAGGCCAAGGTCTCCCAGCTGCGCCGGGTGCTCGGCCGCGACCGGGTGGTGCGGCAGTCCCCGGGCTACCGGCTGCGGCTGGAGCGCGGTACGGACGAGGTGGACGCCGACCGCTTCCGGGCCCTGGTGACCGAGGCCCGCCCCGTACGGGATCCCCGCGCGCGGGCCGCGCTGCTCACGGAGGCCCTCGGGCTCTGGCGGGGCCCCGCCTACGCGGACTTCGCGGACGCCCCGTTCGCCCGGGAGGCCGTCCAGCGCCTGGCGGAGCAGCGGCTGTCCGTGCTGGAGGAGCAGGCGGAGGCCCGCTGGGAGGCGGGGGACCACATGCTGCTCGCCGGGGAGCTGGCCGACCTCATCGGCCGGCACCCGCTGCGGGAGCGGCTGCGCGCGGTCCAGATGCGGGCGCTCTACTCGGCGGGACGCCAGAGCGAGGCGCTCGCGTCGTACGAGGACCTCAGGGGTCGCCTCGTGGACGAGCTGGGGGTCGACCCCGGGCCTGAACTCGCCGCCCTGCACCGGGCGGTGCTCCGACAGGATCCGGTGTTGATCCCGGGGGAGGGGCAAGGGGAGAGGGGACGCGCGGCGGGATCCGAGGGCTCGCACTCGGCGCCCGAGGCTCCCCCGCTTCCTTTTCCTCAGGGAAACCTTCCGCTCCCCCTCACCCCCCTGGTCGGCCGCCGGCCGGCGCTCGCCCGGATATCCCAACTCCTGTCCAATGACAGGCTGGTGACCCTCACCGGGCCCGGCGGGGTAGGCAAGACCCGGCTGGCCGTCGCCGCCGCCACCGCTGAGAGGGGCCGGACCGCGACGGGCGGTGCGGGATGCGGCGGGCCGGGGGACGGTGTCTGGCTCGTCGAGTTCGCCGGTGTCCGTACGGGCACGCACGCCGACCTGGCCCAGATCGTCGCCGCCACCCTCGGCATCCGGGACGACGCCCCGAGCGCCGCGCCGGGTGCGGGTGCAGGGGCCGTTTCCCTGCCGCACCGCCTCGCCGCCGCCCTGCGCGACCGCCGGACCCTGCTGGTCCTGGACAACTGCGAGCACGTCGTGGACGCCGCCGCCGGACTCGCCGAGCTGCTCCTGCGCGCCGCCCCCGGGCTGCGCGTCCTCGCCACGAGTCAGGAGCCCCTCGGCCTGGCGGGCGAGGCGGTGTTCCTGGTCGAGCCGCTCCCGCCCGCCGAGGCCGCCCGGCTGTTCGTGGAGCGTGCCGGGGCCTCGGCCCCCGGCTTTCCCCGCGATCCGGACGGGCCCGAGCGCGAGGCGGTCGCCGAGATCTGCCGCCGCCTCGACGGCATCCCGCTGGCGCTGGAGCTGGCCGCCACCCGCGTAAGAGCTCTGGGAGTACGGGAGTTGGCGGCCCGCCTGGGCGACCGGTTCCGGGTCCTCGCCACCGGACGGCGGGGCGCCCCGGCCCGCCAGCAGACCCTGCGGGCGATGATCGACTGGAGCTGGGAGCTGCTGGGTGACCCCGAGCGTGTCGTCCTGCGCCGCCTCGCCGTCCACCGTGACGGCTGCGACCTCGCCGCGGCGGAGGCGGTGTGCGCGGGGGACGGCGTCGCCCGGGAGGACGTACTCGACCTCGTCGGGCGGCTCGTCGACCGGTCCCTCGTGGTCGTGGCGACCGGCCCCGACGGGCCCCGTTACCGGCTCCTGGAGTCCGTCGCCGCGTACGCGACGGAGCAACTGCACGCGACGGAGGGCCTCGCGGCCGTACGCGACCGCCACCTGCGCCACTACCTTGCGCTCGCCCGCCGCGCCGAGCCTCAGCTGCGCGGGGCGGAGCAACGCCCCTGGCTGGACCGGCTGGATGCCGAGGCCGGGAATCTGCGGGCGGCCCTCGACGAGGCGGTGCGCAGCGCGCCGAACGGGCCGAACGGGCCGAACGCGCCGAACGCGCTGTCCGCGTCGAACGCCCGGTCGACCCCGAACGCCCCGACCGTCCCGGGGGCGGCGGGCGAAGCTGTTCGGGCGGCAGTGGACGAAGCTGTTCGGGCGGCCGGGGCCCTTGCCTGGTGGTGGCTGCTGCGTGGCCGCCTCACCGAGGCTCGTCGGAGTCTGCACGCGGTCCTGGCGGCCGTACCGGGGGGATCTGCGGGTACGGCCGAACTCGCGCTGCTGCACCGGGCGTTCGCCCTCCTCACCGGCGAGCCCGCAGGGCCCGCCACGGCCGAGCCCGGGGCCATCAGGGGTGGGCACGCCACGCCCGAGGCCAAAATCGTGGCGGTCGCCGAAGCCGTCCCCGACCCCGTGCGGCGGGCCCGCGCGCTGTGGCTGTGCGCGTACGGCCTGTTCAGCGCGGGCGACACGGCCGGCGGCGAAGCACTGAACGCCCGCGCGCTCGCCCTGTTCACCGCCGCGGGCGACCCGTGGGGCACCGCGGCCGCCCTCGGCCTGCGGTCGACGCTCGCCCTGACCGGCGGCGACCTCGACGCGCTCGGCCGCGACGGGCGGCGCAGTGCCGCGCTCTTCCGCGAACTGGGTGACCGTTGGGGTGAGTTGCAGACGGTGTCCCCGCTCGCCGCGCTCGCCGAGATCAAGGGCGCGTACGAGGAGGCGGAGCAACGGCAGCTCGAAGGGCTGCGGATGGCCCGGGAGTTGGGTCTTGAGGCGGAGGTGTCGGCCCGGCTCTCCGGACTCGGCCGGCTCGCGCTGCTCGCCCGCGACTGGGACCGGGCCCGCGACCTGCACGAGCAGGCCCGGCGCATCGCGGCCGAACAGGGCTACACGTACGGCGAGATCCACTCCGGCATGGGCCTGGCCCTCGGCGCCCGCCGCTCCGGTGACCTCGACGCCGCCGAGGCGCACCTCCTGCGTCTCCGCGACGGGTTCGCCGCCGTGTCGTCCCGGGCCGGGGACCACCTGCTCCGCGCGGAGCTCGGCTTCGTCGCCGAACTCCGGGGCGAGGCGGGCCCGGCCGCCGCGCACCACCTGCGCGGCCTGGACATCGCCCGCGCCCTCGCCGAGCCGCGCGCCCTGGCCCTGTCCCTGGAGGGCCTGGCCGGGGCGGCGGCCCTGGCGGGGCGTACGCCGGAAGCCGTCTGCGCCGCCCGCCTCCTCGGGGCCGCCGCTGCTGCCCGCCACCGCGCCGGGGCCCCGCTGCCGCCCGCCGAACGCGCCGACGTCGATCGCGTCACGGCGGCGGCACGGGCGGTCCTGGGCGCACCGGCGTTCTCGGAGGCGTTCGACCTCGGGGGCCGGGGCGGCCGGGAGGGCGCTGAGGACGCGGTGCGCGACGCGCGGGAGCTGCTGGGCCTGACCGCGCCCCGGCCCATGCCGACCTGACTCCCGGCCAGGCAGCCCAGCACCGATACGTAGCTGAAACAGAGCCGTGCGGTGCTCGAAGTGCGCCCCTGACCAGCCGGAAGCGGTGTTCCCGGAGGCTGTCCGCGTACCCCGCCCCGGGGTACGCGTCGACCGTCAGGAGAACTCCGCCGTGCTGAGCCCACCCAAGGCCGCAGCGCCTGCCACGGACGCGGCGACCGACCCCGACCCCGAGCCGGGTCCGGACTCCGAGCCGGGTCCGGGCCCCGAGCCGGGTCCGGACTCCGGGCCGGGCCCCGCGTCCGCAGGCCCCGCGTCCGCAGGCCCCGCGTCCACTGGGATCCCGTCCACTGGCCCCGCGTCCGCAGGGCTCGCGCCCCGCCACCGGCCCGCCCGGCGCCCGGACCGTCTGATCGCCGCGGGCGCCGTGCTCTGCGCCGCACTGATGGCGCTGCACGCGTGCATCCCGAACGCGGGCGTCAACGCGGGCAGCCTCTTCCAGACGCTGCTGCCCTGGACGAGCCTCTGCGTGCCGGTCCTGCTCGGGCTCGCCGCCGTACGCCGGTCCCGGACCGTCGCCGTGGCGGTGCTCGCGCCCGCCGTCGTCTGGGTCACCCTCTTCGGCGGCGCGCTCACCGACAAACGCGCCGACGGTGTCGGCGGCGGCGACCTGACGGTGGTCAGCCACAACGTGGACGAGGGCAACACCGACCCGGCCGGCACCGCGCGCGTGCTCGCCGGAGCGGGCGCGGACGTGCTGGCGCTGGAGGAGCTGTCCGACGCGTCGGCCGCCGTCTACTCCCGCGAACTGGCCGCCGCCTACCCGCACCACGCGGTGATCGGCGGGGTCGGCCTCTGGAGCAGGCACCCGCTGGCGGACGTGAAGGCGGTGCCGATCATGCCGTGGACCCGCGCGCTCCGGGCCACGGCCCGGACCCCGGACGGACCCGTCGCCGTGTACGCGGTGCACCTGGCGTCGGTACGGGTCTCGGCGGCCGGTTTCACGACCGGCCGGCGCAACGACGCGGCCCGCGAGCTGGCCGCCGCGCTCCGGGCGGAGCCCGCGCCGCGGGCCGTGGTGCTGGGCGACTTCAACGGTACGTATCAGGACGGCGCGCTGGACCCGGTGACCTCGCAGCTGCGTTCCGCGCAACGGGAGGCGGGCGACGGCCTCGGGTTCACCTGGCCCGCCGCGTTCCCGATGGTCCGCATCGACGACGTGCTGGTGCGGGGGATGACCCCGCGCGCCGCCTGGACCCTCCCCGCCACCGGCAGCGACCACCTCCCGGTCGCGGCCACGCTGAGCCGGTGACCGGGCCCTCCGCCCTCCCCCGACTACGATGCGACCGACCGACCGGCGAGCAACCGACGGACCGGCCAAGCAACCGACGGACCGGCCAAGCAACCGACCGACCGATGACCTCGAACGCCCAGGTAGGCAGCGTGTCCGAAGCCCGAGGACCGGCCCCCGGCCCCACCCCGACCCCCGGCCCCGCCCCCGTCGGCGTGCTCGTGGTCGAGGACGACGCCACCATCCGCCGTGCCGTCCAACTGGCCCTGGAACGCTACGGCTACCGGGTCGACGTGGCCGCCGACGGGCTCAGCGGTCTGGAGGCCTTCCGCGCGGGAGCGCACGATCTGCTGATCCTCGACGTGATGCTGCCCGAGCTGGACGGCATCGGGCTCTGCCGCCGGATCCGCGAGGAGAGTTCCGTACCGGTCCTGATGATGTCCGCGCGCGGTGACGCCCTCGATGTCGTCGCGGGCCTGGAGGCGGGGGCCGACGACTATGTGATCAAGCCCCTCGACACCGCCGTGATGGTCGCCCGGATCCGCGCCCTGTTGCGCCGCGCCACCTTTCAGCCCGCTGCGAGTCCACCGCCCGAGGCCCCCGACCACGTACTGGCCTTCGGCGATCTGACCGTCGACACCCTCGGCATGGAGGTGCGCCGGGCCGGCGAGACCGTGTCGCTGACCCCCACCGAACTGCGGCTGCTGCTGGAGTTCGCCGCCGCGCCCGGCTCGGTGCTCGACCGCCGCCGGCTGCTGCGCGACGTGTGGGACTACGGCTGGGAGGGCGACACCCGGGTTGTGGACCTGTGCGTGCTGCGGCTGCGCAAGAAGATCGGCAGCGGGCGGATCGAGACGGTCCGCGGCTTCGGCTACAAGCTCGTCCGCGGCTGAGCGGCCGGCGATCGCCGTGGACTTCCTCAATCCCCGCGCCCTGCGCTGGAAGATCGCCGCACTGGCTGCCGCCGCCTGCTGCGCGGTCGCCGCTGTCATCGGCTTCCTGGTGCACGACGCCACCCGGGAACGCGGCCTGCGCGTCGGCACCGACCGGACGCTGACCCGGCTGATCGCCGCCGAGCGGGAGTACGACCGTACGGGGAGGGCTCCGGCCGACATCGACGTACGGAGCAGGTCTGAACTGCCAAAACCGCTGGCCCGCGATCTCGCCGGCTTCGCGGAGCAATCGGAGACCTACCAGCCGGAGACCTACCAGCCGGAGGCCGACCAGCCGGGCACGGGCCGTCCGGGCACGGGCCGGCCGGATGTCGGCGGGTACGCCACCTGGTACGACGCCGATCCCCCCAACTGGTTCTGGATGTGGGGCGCCGTGGCCGTCGACGACGACCAATTCCTCGTCGTCCGGGACGACATGAGCACCGAGGTCCGCAGCCTCCAGCTCCTGGACCGCAGCATCGTGAAATCCGTCCTCGCCGCCCTCCTGTTCGTCGTCCCGCTCGCCGCCCTCGCCACGGAACCGATCAACCGGCGGCTGCGCCACGGAGCCCGTACCGCCCGCCGTATCGCCGACGGCGACCTCGACGCCCGGATCGGACCGGCCGGGCGGGCCCGCGACGAGATCACCGAGATGGCGGCGGCCGTCGACGACATGGCCGCCGCCCTCCAGCGCAAGCTGGAGAACGAGCGCCGCTTCACCGCCGACGTCGCGCACGAGCTGCGCACCCCGCTCATGGGCCTGGTCACGGCCGCCGGGCTGCTGCCCGAGGACGATGAGGCGACCGGCCTCGTACGGGACCGGCTGCGGGCCCTGAACGCGCTGGTCGAGGACCTGTTGGAGATCTCCCGCCTGGACGCGGGCGCCGAGCGGGCCCGCCTCGACCCGGTTCCGCTGGGCGAACTGGTCGCGGACGTGGTGCGGCGCACGGGCACGGACACGGACGTCACCGCAGCGGACGCCGAGGTGGTGGAGACCGACCCGCGCCGGGTGGAGCGGATCGTGGTCAACCTCGTCACCAACGCCCACCGGCACGGCGCGGCCCCCGTCGAGGTGACCGTGACCGGCGCGCGGATCGCCGTACGCGACCACGGCCCCGGCTTCCCGCCCGACCTGCTGGAGCGCGGCCCGCAGCGCTTCCGAACCGGCGCGAGCGAACGCGGCCGGGGGCACGGTCTCGGCCTGACGGTCGCCCAGGGCCAGGCGGAGGTGCTCGGCGCCCGGCTGGCCTTCGCGAACGCCCCGGGCGGGGGAGCGCTCGCGGTCCTCGACCTGGCGCCCCCCGCACACACCGCCTGATACGGAACCGAAACGCACTCTCGCGGGGGCGGAAACGGTGCTGTACGGGTCCGGAAGAACGACTCCTCGAAGGTGACTCCGGTACGGGAAACCGCACCGGTCCACCTGGAGGAACCCATGCCCGCAGCCCCCGCTGTCCCCCCTCCCACCGGGAGGGGCGTCCCCACCGGGAGGGGCGTCCCCACCGCGAGGGGCGTCCGCTTCCGCCTCCGACTCCGCCTGCTCCTCCACCGCTCGGTTCTCGTACCGCTGACCGCCGCCGGGGTCCTCGCGGCCGGCACGGGAGGGTGGTACGCGGTCGGCGGATCCCCGAACGGGTCCACGACGGGGGCCACGGCCGGGCCGGCCGCCGCCCAGGGATCGGGGGAGGAGGTGGCGCCGCTCGCCCGGTCGATGCAGCTGCCCTGGCCACGCGAGGGGCAGGCGAGCGTGGCGGTCGAGGGGATCGGCAGCCTCGGCACCCGGGGCGAGCAGAAGCCGGTGCCGATCGCCAGCGTCACCAAGGTCATGACGGCTTACGTGATCCTCAAGCACCATCCGATGAGCGCCGACGCCCCCGGCGCGACCGTGGTCGCCGATCAGCGGGCGGCCGACGAGTCGTACTCCTCCGTCGAGACGACCGCCCCGGTGCTCGCCGGGCGGAAGTACACCCAACGGCGGCTTCTGGAACTGATGATGGTGCCGTCCGGCAACAACGTGGCCCGGCTGCTGGCCCGTTGGGACACGGGCGACGAGAAGGCGTTCGTGGCGAAGATGAACCGCGCGGCCGCCGGGCTCGGCATGCGTGCCACCACGTACACCGGGGTGAGCGGCATGGAGGCGAGTACGAGGAGCACGGCGGTGGACCAACTGCGGCTGGCCCGCGCCGCGATGAAGGATCCGGCCTTCCGGCGGATCGTGGCGACCGCCTCCGTCACGGCGCCGGGCGCGGGGGTGACCTTCCGCAACACGAACAAGCTGCTCGGGCACGACGGGGTCATCGGGCTGAAGACCGGCTCCTCCACCCCGGCGGGCGGCAACCTCGTCTGGGCCACCACGCAGGAGGTCGCCGGAGTCCGTCGCCTGGTCATCGGCGTCGTCCTGCACCAGCGCGCCGGTACGAGCCCTGCCGAGGGCAGCGCCGCCGCCCACGAGGCCGGCCGCGCCCTGATCGCCGCCATCCGCGCGGGATTGCCGGCAGCGGCGAACAGGGCTTCGCAGTAAGGGACTTGCCTTGCCGATCAGTGCAGGTTCTTCAGCATCTCCGCGGAGAACGGGGTGATGTCCGCGGTGCGCCCGCGCAGGGACTTCGCCGCCCACTCGGGGTCGGCGATCAGTGCCCGCCCGACGGCCACCATGTCGAACTCGTCGCGCTCCATCCGGTCCAGCAACTGCTCGATGCCGGTGACCCGGGAGTCGTTGCCCTGGAAGGCGCTGAAGAAGTCGCCGTCCAGGCCGACCGAGCCCACGGTGAGGGTCGGCCGTCCGCTGATCTTCTTCACCCAGCCGGCCAGGTTCAGGTCGGAGTCCTCGAACTCCGGCAGCCAGTAGCGGCGGGTGGACGCGTGGAAGACGTCGACACCGGCCTCGGCCAACGGCGTGAGGAGGGCGTCCAGCTCCTGGGGGGTCTCGGCGAGCTTCGCCTCGTACGCGTCCGCCTTCCACTGGGACATCCGGAAGAAGAGGGGGAAGGCGTCGGAGACGGCGGCACGGCAGGCCGCCACGATCTCGGCCGCGAAACGGGTCCGGGCGATCAGGTCACCGCCGTAGGCGTCGGTGCGCCGGTTGCTTCCGGACCACAGGAACTGGTCGATCAAGTAGCCGTGCGCGCCGTGCAGTTCGGCACCGTCGAAGCCGAGACGCTCGGCTGCGGCCGCCGCGTCGGCGAAGGCGGCGATGACGTCGTCGAGGTCCTTCTGCGTCATGGCGCGCCCCTTGGGCTCGCCGCTCAGGGAGAGGCCCGAGGGGCCGACCGGCTCGGCGTCCGGGACGGGCCCGGCGCCCTCGGTGCGGGTGACGCCCACGTGCCACAGCTGCGGGATGATCGCGCCGCCGGCCCGGTGCACGGAGTCCGCCACGTTGGCCCAGCCCGCGAGTGCGGCCTCGCCGTGGAAGCGCGGCACCCGGTCGCTGGTCCCCGCGGACTCGTGGTCGACGTACGTGCCCTCGGTGATGATCAGGCCGACATCGGCGGCGGCGCGGCGGGTGTAGTAGTCCGCCACGTCCTGTCCGGGGACGCCGTCCGGGGAGAACTGCCGGGTCATGGGCGCCATCGCGATCCGGTTCCGGGCGGTGAGCCCGCGGACCGAGAACGGGCGGGAGAGGGAGGCCGCAGCGCGGGCGGCGAGACCGGCACTTGCCGCGTCCGTCGCGCCTGCCGTCTCCGTCGCACTTGCCGCGTCCGTCGCGCCTGCCGTCGCCGTCACGCCTACCGGGGCTGCCTCGTCTGTCACGTCTGTCACGTCGGGTTCCTGTCCTTCGCGGGGGTGGTCCACCCGGCCCCAACACGCTCGCGCCGCGTGGCCATCCCGGCATCGGCCCCGATGCGGGTAAAGAGTAGGCAAAGAACGGAGCCTGCCTCCGGTGTCCCGGGGCCTCCGTGGCCTCCGAGGTCTTCGGTGCCGCTGGGGTTCCCGGCGCCGGTGTTCTCAGGGCCTTGCTCCGCCCCCACCCTTATTCAGGCTGCTCGGGCTGCTCGGGCTGCTCGGGCTGCTCGGGCTGCTCGGGCTGCTCGGGCTGCTCGGGCTGCTCGGGCTGCTCGGGCCGCTCCGGCTCGTCCGGCAGCTTCAGGTCCGTGCAGGCCCCGCGCCGTACCTGATCCGTCGCCTGATCCTCCAGGTGGGTTCCCATCCGATTCGCCGGCCTCGGCTCTGCCTTCGGCTCCATCCTCAACTCCGCCGCTCACCAGCACGCCACGTCCGTACCAGTGTGATCACCGGCTCCGACGCCCAGCCGTCCGGGTCATTGACCTGAGCCGGAGCCGGAGCCGGAGCCGGAGCCGGAGCCGGAGGCGTCGGCGGATCCGAAGGCTTCGGCGGATCCGGCGAACGTGGGGGCCAGCGCCGCCCGCAGCCGGCCGACGAACTCCGCTTCACGATCGGCGAACTGCGGGTACTCGTTGACGAAGTGATGCCATTCGACGTACCCGAGCGCCGCGTCCACATCCTCGCGCACCACGCGCTCCCGCCCGGTCTCCGGCCACTCCCCGCTCAGCCGGAACACTTCCTGGAGCAGGGCGTCGGGGAGCGGGTGCCGCTCCGCGAGCAGGGTCGCGTCGTAGAGGTCCTTGCCCTGCGCGTACATGTCGCTGACCAGCCACATCACCTTCCAGGCCAGGGACAGGGCCGGGGTGGCCCCGTACAGGACCCCGCCGGACGGCAGGAGGATCCGCTCCGGCGAATCGGGCAGCTGCTCGCCGAACACGAAGTCCAGCTGCACCCAGCCGCCCGGGGTGCCGGGGGCCTCCCAGGGCAGCATCATGCGGCGGCCCGGCACCCTCTCGTACGTCCAGATGTCCTCGCAGACGGCCCCGGCGGCGCGGATCCGCACCACCACGTCGTACGCCGTCAGCTCGGCGAGGAGCGCGTCCAGCATCAGCGCCGCCCGCCGATCGCCCGTCCGGTGGCAGCGCTGGGTGACGAAGCGCTCCTCCCGCCCGTCCGCCCGTCGACGGCGCGCGTTCCACGAGACGTGCGCGCCGTGCCGTACGGCCACCGCGACGAGGGCTTCCCGGACGTCGTCCGCCGGGTCGAGCAGCAGCTTCACATGGTGCTCGAAGTGCCGCCCGCCGTGGGGGTGTTCGGCATCCGGAACGTCGACGTCGTCGCGCGGCACCTCCGCCGCCCGGGGCGCGCACTCGACCTTCACGCGCGCCACGGCGAACCCGTCCCCGGCCAGCTCCGCCGCGGCCCGGCGGACGGCGGCAAGCTCGTCGCCGTAGGACGGCCGGCTCCCGCGCAGCGTCAGCATCGGCTGGGAGGCGGTCCGCCCGCGCGCCAGCGCGATATGGGTGAACTTCACGTCGGGCCTAAGGACGGCCCAGCGCTTCAGCCTGCGCAGTTCGTCGCCCTCGCACAGCACCGTCATATGGCTCTCGTACACCGGGACAGCATGCCGCAGCCGAGGCGAACGGGCATGCGAACACCCCGGGCGCACCGTGCTGAGCGCCCGGCGTCGGGCGACGGCATGGCTGTGCCCATGACATCCGTCATGCCGATCCATGACAGTCGGCATCCCGCCGGGCCGCCGCACCCGGGCAGGTTGGAGTTACGCACACGATCACGGAGACCGCCGGAGCGGCGGGGCACGCCGCACCGCCGGGCGACGACCGGGGAGTTGATCTCGCACCATGACGGCATCCGTACACCCACACCCCTCCCGCACCGGGGCCGGAGCACCGGAACCGGGCGGCACGCCGGGGAAGCACGCGAAGCAGCGGACCGCGCTGGAGCAGCTGGGCGGCCCGTCCGGCCTGGTGTACACGATGCTGCCGGTCACGGCCTTCGTCCTCGCCAACGCCGCCCTCGGGCTGACGGGAGCCATCGTCACCGCCCTCGGCACGGGTCTGGCGATCACCGTGCTGCGCCTGGTCCGCAAGGAGCCCCTCCAGCCCGCCCTGTCCGGCCTGTTCGGCGTCGCGGTCGCCGCGTTCGTCGCTTGGAAGACGGGGTCGGCCAAGGGCTACTTCCTGCTGGGCATCTGGTCCAACCTCGCGCTCGGCGCGTTCTTCCTGCTCTCGGTCGTCGTCCGCCGGCCGCTGGCCGGAGTCGTCTGGGGCGCGCTCAACGGCACCGGGACCGCCTGGCTGCGGGACAAGCCGTCGCGGCGCGCCTACGACATCGCCACGCTCACCCTGACCGCCGTCTTCGCCGCCCGGTTCGTCGTCCAGCAGTGGCTGTACGACGAGGACCGGACCGGCTGGCTGGCCTTCGCGAAGCTCGCCATGGGCTACCCCCTGCTCGCCGTCGCCCTTCTCGTCGTCCTCTGGGCGGGCCGCAGTTCGGCGAAGCGGCTCAAGGCGGAGGCCCCGGCCGAACGGTGACCCGGGCTTCCGACCCGGCCCGGCCAGAACCATCCCATCCCACCCCATCCCCGACACCGCACCACTAGGGAGGACCAGTTGAGGCCCAACCGACCGACCCACCGACCGACTGACCAAACGCCCCAAACGCCCCAAACGCCCCGGACACCCCGGACGCCCCGATCGCGCCGGACGCACCGGGCGGCCGGCCTGGCCACCACCGGTCTCATCACCGCCATAGCCCTGACCGGCACGCTCGTCGCCCCCGCCCTCGCGGCCCCGCCGGAAGCCGGGACCGCGACCACGACCGCCACGAGGACCGCGACCGCGACCGCGACGGACGGCGTCACGCACGAGGAGAACGACCGCGTCCCCAAGGGCGCGGTCTGGACCCAGCACTACTTCCCGTCCTCCGACGGCTCCGGCACCGAGCTGCATGCGGACGTCCTGCTGCCGGAGGGCCTGGCCAAGGGCGAGAAGGTGCCGGTGATCCTGTCGGCGGGCGCGTACTTCGGGCACGCCGGGGAGATCGTTCCCGAGGACCACGAACGCTCCGGCCCCTCGGGCCGTTTCCAGGACTTCATGGAGGGAACCGACCTGTTCGAGAAGGGCTACGCGTTCGTGATGGTGGACACGCGCGGCTTCGGCGGCTCCACCGGCTGCCTGGACTTCGGCGGCCCCGGCGACCGGGCCGACATCCAGGCCGCGATCGACTGGACCGCGGACCGCCCGTGGTCCACGGGCGCGGTGGGGATGTACGGCAAGTCCTTCGACGCGCTCACCGGGCTCATCGGCAACAACCTCGACCAGGACGCGCTGAAGGCCGTCGTCGCGCAGGAACCGGTGTGGGACGCGTACCGCCTCATCCACTCCAACGGCGTGCCCCGCCCGAACGCCGTAGCCACCGCCACCACGTACAACGCCATCGCCGCGATGCCCGGGATGAAGGACGACGACGCCCGCTACCGGGCCAACGCCGACTACGAGAAGAAGCACCCGGAGTGCTTCGTGGCGAACTCGGACGGCTACCGCATCGCCGACCCGGCCGACCCGTACTGGACCGAACGCGACCAGGCGGAGAAGGCCGAGGGTACCGACACCCCGCTGTTCTTCACTCAGGGCTTCATCGAGTCCAACACCAAGCCCGAGGGGATGCGGGAGTTCCTGGCCAACCACCGGGGCCCGCAGCGCGGTTGGCTCGGCCCGTGGGACCACGTGAGGGGCAACGAGGAGGACGAGAAGGGGCGCCTGGAGATGGGCCGTGCGGGCTGGTTCGAGGAGACGATGTCGTTCTACGACCAGTACCTCAAGGGCGAGAAGCCGACGGCCGCCCACCCGCCCTACGCCATCCAGGACTCCACCGGCGCCTGGCGCGCCCAGAAGACCTGGCCGGAGGCGGACCGGTCGGTGACCGTGCCGCTGGGCGACGGCGTCTACGTGGACGACGGCGAATCCCCCTCCACCGACAGGACGCCCGGGAAGGGCTCGCAGCGGACCTCGGAGCCCGCCAACAGCTATGTCATACGCTCCCGGCCCCTGGACCGGACCACCCGGATCACCGGCACCCCGCGGATCTCGATGACCGCCGAGGGGGAGGGGAACGTGATGGTCAAGCTGTACGACGTGGCCGAGGACGGCAAGGCCGTCATGTTCGACGAGCAGGTCTCCCGCCTGGACGCGGACCGCCTGTCCCTCGACCTCAAGTCGGCCGACTGGACCCTGGAGGCCGGCCACACACTGGCCGTGGAGATCGGCACGATCGGGACCGGCGACTGGCTCGACACCCCGTCGCGGCAGACCGTACGCATCAAGGACGCACGGCTCGGTCTCTCGCTGGACGACCCGTCCGACGACACGCCCACGGCCGGCGAGCGCGCACCGTACCTGGACACGTATCTGAGCGCGTACACGACCCGGCTTCCCGCAGGAAAGCCGACGTTCACGCTCCCCGCCCCCAGCTCCCGAGGCTGAAGGCCCCCGCCGTTTGTCGCCGACTTCCTGCAGAAGTGTCCGTGGTCCGTAACGGAGGGATCCCGCCCGGGCGTGCGCATGTCTGGATAGGCGCACGGTATCGGTGGAGACGGCGGAAAAAGGGGCGGGCGGACATGGGCAAGCACAAGGGAAGGGCGTGGCACAGCCGGCTCCTCGCGGCCGCGCTCGGCGTGACGGCGCTGGCCGCCGCCACCTCGGTGTGGACCGCGCAGGCCGACACCGCCGGAGCGCGACAGCCGCAAGGGCGTGTCTCGTCGCCGGACGCCCGGGACCGGCCGGTGGCCGAGGTGGCGGCGGACATCGCGCACGCCTCGGACCGCGGCGCCCGGGGCGTCAACATCACCATCGACGACGGACCGGACCCGGTCTGGACACCGCAGGTGCTGCGACTGCTGAAGGACCAGGGGGTGAAGGCCACGTTCTGCATGGTGGGCACCCAGGCGCAGGCGTACCCGGACCTGGTCAAGGCGGTCGTGGCGGACGGACACCGGCTGTGCAACCACACCGTCTCGCACGACACCGCCATGGACACCAAGTCCGAGGCCTACCAGTCGCGGCAGATCCTGGACGCCGAACGCATGATCACCAAGGCGTCCGGCGGTGTCCGCTCGCAGTATTACCGGGCCCCGGGCGGTGCCTTCACCCCGTACAGCCGGAAGCTCGCCGCCTCCCACGGGATGCGACCGCTCGGCTGGAACGTCGACACCAAGGACTTCGAGCACCCGGGTGCGGACACCATGGTCGCCACCGTCAAGCGTGAGATCTCGGGCGGCCCGACCGTCCTCTTCCACGACGCGGGCGGCGAACGCTCCGAGACCGTGGAGGCGCTGCGCGAGGTGCTGCCCTGGCTGAAGGAGCAGGGCTACGCCTTCGGCTTCCCCGTGCGCTGAGCGAAGCTCCGCGATTCCGTCACCCCCGGACGGACAGAGAATCTGCACACGCCAGTAGAGTGCGATGCTTGTTCGATTCGCCGGGAGGCGGAGGGGGAGGAATCGTGGGGGCACAACTGCGCGACACCGCTACGGAATTGGCGGGCGTGCTGTGGCGCGAGCACACCGTGTACCGGGAGCGGTCCGGGGGGATGGTCATCCGGGGCGAACACGTACGGCGGTGGATCAGCCTCGCTCCGGCGGGCGGCCGGGACGAGATCCTCGTACGCGCCGGGCGCATCCTGGACGGCGGCACCACCGCCCCGGCGCGCTCGGAGGCCGTGGTGCCCCTCTCCGCCGGTACGGACGTGCTCGCCGCCGCCTGCCGCCGCCTGCTGGCCGATGCGGCGGCCGATACGGTGCGGGCGACTCCGGACGGGGCGGCTTCCGGGCGCTCCCGTCGGCCGGGAAAGGCCGCGAAGCGAAGATCCGGGAGATCCGGGAGATCCGGGAGATCCGGGAGATCCGAGAGAGCCGAGAGAGCCGAGAGAGCCGAGAGATCCAGGAGATCCGGGAAATCCGGAAGATCCGGAAGGCTCAAGGAAAGACACACGAGTTTCAGCTCGTGGGTGATCCTCGTCTGCGTTGCCGGCGTGATCGCCCTGTACGTCTACAGCAGCGCGATGTACGGCTAGCCGGCCCCACGGCGGGAACGGGCAAGGCGCAGGCCCACCGCCGCACCGAGCCCCGCAGGCCTTACTGCTGCGCGGCGACACCCACCCGACTGACCCCGACCGCCGACCCCCGACTCCCGGTCGGCGACGGGAACAGGTGAGGTCAGGCCGACGCCCCGCTGTCGACGACGAGATCGGTGCCGACCACCGAACCGGCCATGGGCGAGGCGAGGTAGAGCACCGCGGCCGCCACCTCCTCGGCCTCCGCGACCCGGCCGAGCGGGTTCTCCGACTTCATCCGCTCCGCCCGATCGGCCTCGGTCTCGCCGGGCAACAGCGACATCGGGGCGGCGGAGGCCCCTGGGCTGACCGCGTTGATGCGGATGCCCTGGTGGATGTGGTCGAGAGCGGCGGCGCGGGTCAGCGCCGAGACCGCTGCCTTCGACGTGATGTACGCGGCGGCGTGGGGGATACGCAGGTGCGCGCCGAGGTTGGAGGAGATGTTGACGATGACCCCGCCCCCGTTCTCCTTCATGTGGGCGATCTCGTGCTTCATGGCCAGCCAGACGCCGGTGACGTTGGTGCGCAGCACCGCGTCCCAGTCCTCCTCGCTCACTTCCCCGACAGGGACGGTGCCGCGGAGTATCCCCGCGTTGTTGACGGCGATGTCGAGCCCGCCGAAGCGGTCGACGCTCTCGCGGACGAGGCCCCGGAGCCGGTCGGAGTCGGTGACGTCGGCGGTGACGGCGGCAGCCGTGCCGCCGGCCGCCTCGATCAGGCGAACCGTCTCGTCCAGGGAGGCGGCGGTGCGACCCGCGGCGATGACGGACGCGTTCTCGGCGGCGAAGGCGAGCGCGATCGCGCGCCCGAGACCGGACCCTGCGCCCGTGACGAGCACGGTCTTACCGGCGAAACTGTTCATGGTCAGGCAACTCCTCAGAATCTTCGATCACTTGGGTGATGGCTGGATCAGCCGGTGCGGTGGTTGATGAGGGCCACGACGGCCAGGGCGGACCCCGTCGCGGCCAGGGAGAGGGCATCGCTGCCCAGCGTGAGCAGGAGGGCGAACAGGACGGTGGGGCCGAGCTCCATCGCACTGTTCAGCACACCGCCCGCGAGCCCGGCCCGCTGCGGCGGTAAGCCTTCGGTGGCGAGTACCGAGGCTCCGCCGAAGGACGCGGCGGCACCGGCCGCCAGCAGCACGAGACCGGGCAGACTTCCGTACGCGTACGGGAGTTGCGCCTGGAGCCCGGTGGCGGCGAGGAGGGCGAGCCCGGCCGCGCCGGTGCCGAGCCCGGCGGTCGTGACGGCTCCGGCCCCGTACCGGATGACGAGCGGTCCTGCCGCCCGGCCCGTGGCGATCAGCGCGATGGCGAACGGTACGAACGCGGCCGAGGTCTGCAGCGGCGACCAGTCGCGGGTCTGCTGGAGGTGGAGCGAGAGGACCACGAAGGTCATCGCGGTCCCGCAGGCGCTCAGCGCGATGGCCGAGAGGGCGAGGGCTCGCCGCCGGTCGAGCAGGAAGCGGGGTGGCAGCAGCGGATCGTGGGCGCGACGCTCGACGTACAGGAACGCGGCGAGGAGGACTGCGCCGCCGAGCAGCGGCAGGAGCACGGCGGCCGACGACCAGGGCCGGACATCGGTGACGACGAGCCCGTAACTGGCGAGGGTGATCCCGAGGGTGGCGAAAGCGGCCCCCGGCAGGTCGAGAGCCCTGCCCCGGTGCGGAGCGGTGGGGGGCAGCAGCCGGGGCGCGAGGAACAGGGCGGGGACCGCGACCGCGAGGGGCACGGCGAAGGTCCAACGCCACGAAAGCCACGACAGGATGACGCCGGAGAGCAGATTGCCGGCGGTCGCACCGAGTACGGAGAGGCCGCCCCAGGAGGCCATCGCCCTGCTGTACGCGGCGGGGGAGGGGTGGACGGCACGCAGCACGGCCATGGCGGCGGGCGCGACGAGGGCCGCGCCGGCGCCCTGGACGAGGCGGGCCGCGAGCAGCGCCTCGATACCGGGGGCGAACGGGGCGGCGGCCGAGGCCGCGGCGAAGAGGAGGAGACCGACGAGAAGGGCACGCCGCCCGCCGTAACGGTCGGCGAGGCGCCCGCCGAAGAGCAGCAGCCCGGCGAAGGTGAGTCCGTACGAGGCGCTGAGCAGGATCAAGTCGGCCCGCTGTAAGCCGAATTCGCGTCCGATGGCCGGGAGCGGCACGGCGATCGCGGCGAGCGTGAAGATCAGCGTGGCCTGAACGCTGCCGAGGAGAGCGAAGGCGTACCGGCGCTGCACGTCGACGACGCGGGTGGCTCCCTTGACGGACATGACCCTCCTTATATTTGATCGATCGGTCCATTATCTGGGCATGCGAGAGAGAGTGCGGCCGGCGGCCCCGGCGGGGTGGATGCACTCCAACAACGAAGCAGTGAGGCGATGAAGCAGGGAAAATGACGGCGAACGGCGAACGGCGAACGGGCGAGGGCGACTCAGTCCAACAGGGTCAGCGCCTGCTCGGCCGCGTCCCGCACCCGGGCGGGATCGCTGGACGCCTTGCCGACGACCCGCAGGCCCTGCATCAGGACGAGCAGCATGCGGGACAGGGCGCGCGGATCGCGGCCATCGGGCAGCTCGCCCTGGGCCCGGGCTCGTACCAGCGCGGAGTGCAGCAGGGTCTCCAGTTGCTCCCAGCTGATCTCGACCCGCCGGGCTGCCGCAGGGTCGTGCGGGGCGAGTTCGGCGGCCGTGTTGGTGATGAGGCAGCCGTTCAGCCGCTCTTCGGGGGAGGCGGCCTCCGAGGCGAATCGGCGTACCAGCGCCCGCACCGCGGGCAGTGCGGGCCCCGGCTGGGACAGCGGGGTGAGGAGGTGCGGATCCTGCCCCTCGGAATACCGGTCCATGGCCTTCAGGTACAGCTCGTGCTTGTTGCCGAAGGTGGCGTAGATGCTGGCGCGGCCGATGCCGAGGTGCTCGACGAGGTCGGTGATCGACGTCGCTTCGTAGCCGCGCCGCCAGAACAGCTCAAGAGCCGACTGCAGTGCGGCGTCCGGATCGAATTCCTTGGTCCTGGCCACATCGGAGACCGTAGCCCCATGCGGAACGATCGGTCAATAATTTTCTCGGCCCCGACGTCAGCGCCACACCGAGCAGTCCTCGGCGGAGATTTCCGCGACTGCCGCATCCGTGACGTCCTCCAGGCCCGGAATGTAGGGGCGAACGTCGGGGAGCGGGGTGCAGAAGGTGACGTTCGAGGTGAGGAGGCCCTCGTCGGTATCGGCGAAGGACAAGGAGACGTACGCCTTCACCTGGGTGTCGCCGAACTCCTCGCGCGCTTCCCGCAGGCAGGCGCACACGTACGCCAGACACCTGCGGAGGAGGAGCGGCGTGCGTTCGCGGGGAGCGGAGGGGAGGTCGTAGTCGGTCATACCTCGCCCGTTGACCGTCGCCTCCTCCGCGAGCCGGTCGAGGCAGAGGCCGGGAACGGCCGGCCGGAGCCCGGCCAGCACGCGTCCGCCGGCGGCCGTGACGGACCACCCGCGCTCCACGACCTCACGGAACGGGGGAGGGACGTCCTGATCGGTCAGGCCGGTGATGTCGGTCGCCCGCAGGATGTCCCGCATCCGAGCATTGCTGCGCATGCCTGCCCCTCGCCGAGTGTGGCGAGCACCTTTCTGCTCGCCGGGCCGGAGCCCGGGGCCCCGGCCTACAGCCCCCTCAACGCCTCGTAGAAGTCGTCGTAGGCGGACCAGCAGTCGACGGTCCCGTCATCGTTGAGGCCGCCCATGTACCAGTCCTCGCTGTCGATCGGCTTCACCAGACAGAGCCCGTGGAACCCGATCACGATCTCCGGCCGTATCGCCTCGTCATCCCCTGGACCGCCCACCCACGCTGCCGCACGATCCCCGCCGAGCACCACGGCCTCCCGGTCTCCGGAGACATCGCGGATCCGCGCGAGGGTCCAGCCGGGGGGAAGCTGCGCGTTCGCCACGGCGCGATCATGCCACGGCGCGGAAGGCCGCCGGGGCCAGCAGGAGAGTCACGGGCGGTGCGGGCCCGCCGCCCCGGCGGCGCGGTCCTGCGGCGCGGTCCTGCGGCAGTGAGTCAGCCCCGGGTGAGTCAGTCCCGCCGCAGCGGTGAGTCAGCCCTGCGCGGTGTCATCGCCGGTCTGCCCGGAGCCCTCGGCTGTGCCTGCCCTCTCGCGCATCTTGCGCACCAGCTCCGCCTTCTGGTCGGCGGCGCCCTTGCGGTCGAGGTTGCGGTGCGGACCGTTGTTCTGCCGTTCGGCGCGGGACAGCCTCTTGCGCTGGCCGCCGCCCATGCCCACGGGATTGTTGATGTTCTTGCTCACGGTCATGGGTTCTCCCGAATGAGGTGAAGTGATCTACGGATTCAGCGGCGGGGGACAGACGCGGCGACATCGAGTGACGCCGGCAGGGGCCCATCACGCTCTCACTCGTAAATCGGCGCCTGGAAGAATATGACAAAGACGTTACCCGCTCCCGCCGCCCTCGCACGCCACGCCTTTCGCCGCCCAGGCATCGACCGGCTTTCGGTAAGCACCTTCGTGACCAGGACACTCACGACGCCGGTCAGAGCGAGCCCTGCAGGTATACGCGAATCCGGGTCACCGCGGACGCCGCAGCCGAGAAGGTGATGGAGCGGTTTTCGCCGGTCACCGAGATCCGCTGTCGACCGGTGTCGGTCACGACGACACCCACCGTGCGGTCGTGCGTGTCCGGATGCTCCGCCGCGATGCCCGTGATGCGCAGCTCGTCCACGCCGGTGAACACGACGAAGAACCGCACCGTGTTGTACCGCTTACCCTCCCACTCCGCCCTGGGGTGGTCCGGCAGCCGCGAGATCTCGAAGCCGAGGGTGACCGAGGTGTCCCGCTCGTCCACGTGCACGTAGTACAGCGGACAGGAGGAGAGGTCCGGCGGCGTCTCGTAGAGCGCGGCCAGCTCGGGCCAGAGGGGAAGGTCCATCTCAGAGGTGTTCATAGAAGGTGTTCACATGGGTCTCGGGGACGGTGGGGAAGAGCTTGCGTTCCAGGATGCGCGTGAACTGGTGCGGGCCGGCGTCCTCGCCGTCCGGACCCAGGGTGAAGACGCTCAGACGCCCCGCCAGCACATCCGCGTTGGAGGAGTACGACAAGTCGAGCTCCGGCGCCGCCACCCGTACGGCCAGCCGGTGCCGGGGCAGTGGCGTGAGCACGACGTCGGCCGTCACCGGCGGACGCCACCCCGTCATCTCGAAGTCCTCCACGTGCGAGAACGCGAGGTGGCACTGCATGGTGTCACCCGGCCCCCGGTCCCAGCGGTCCGGAAACCGGGGAAGGTCCAGGCGCAGCGTGACCACCGAGCCCCAGGCATCGAGGTGCACCGACCGCAGCCTGACTCCCGACAACTCGGGAGCCTCGTCGTAATACGGCACGAAAATATCTCGGTTGGGGACGAGATCAGTCCAGGTCATAGGAGTAATGCTCCTCCGCGCCTTCGATCTGTCCATTCCGGGTGCCGTCCCACGGCCGGACGCGGACGTGCGCCGGCAGGTAGCCGGGCTCGCCCGGTTTCTGATGCCCGAAATGGTGGTCGTGGAAGACCACCACATCGCCGTTGGGCAGCTCGTACCACTCCTCGACGTAGTAGATCGGCCGCCCGTTCGCGTCAGTTGCTGCCCGCCGCCCCGGTATTCCGGCTTGGCCGCCTTCGTGTACGGATAGCTGCTGGTGGGCTCCATGCCCTCCGGCACACCGGCGTCGCGCAGCGCTGAGGGCTGACGGCGTTGACAGCGCGTACGGCGCATCGTCGAGGAGATCCGCCCCGGTTCCGCAGCTGTCGACGGGCGTTTCGGCCAGCCGTCAGGCGAGGGGCGCACAGCACGGCTCTATCTCGCAGGGGCCGGTTCCGTCGGTCGACCTGGTGTCGTCCTTGTTCACGGACTCTGCCCTGCACGTGCGCTGGGTCGGTGACGTGGCCGGTCCCGCTTCCGCTCTGAAGATGGCCTTTGCCGGTTCCCAGAAGGCCGCTCGTACGCTCGCCTGTGTAGCTCATGTGCTCGCCGACGTCCATGGAGTCGGTGATCAGCTCACAGCCGAGGCCTAGATCGTGATCTCCGCGATCCTCTCCGATCCGGATTGGGCTGCTTTGATGTGCAGCCTCAGCACCTCTACTTCACCTCGCTCGTGGTACGCGATGCCCAGTTCGCCTATGACAAGCGGGCGAAGCAACTGATGGAGACGCTGGACAAATACAGTCAGTCGGCCGGCACGGGCTGGGGAGCGGACTCCTTCGCCGACCGGTACGGCATCGTCGCCGGGAAGTTCCTGGAGCTGTGGGCGAAGAGCGTGGTGTCGGTGGGTGGTGTGGCGGTGGGCTTCACGCAGACCGCGAACAACTACGCGCTGGCAGACTGGGCGGCAAGGAAGGGCAAGGGAGAGCCAGCGGAGGAGAAGCAACCTCCAGCGGTAATCGCCACGACACCCAAGTACGGTCCGCCGAACGACCTCACATGGCGAGGGGAGGGCGAGGACCACGACTCGTGGGCGATCTCCGGAATCCTCGGAGAGGTCCCGGACTTCCTCATGTTCATCATGAAGCCCGTGGTTGACGAGGGGCTGAGACTCGGCCGTATCCACGAGAAGACGCCAGGGGGCAAGGAAGACGAGTTCCGCGACATCGCCAGGGCCTGGAGGGAAACCTCCAAGAACGCTAAGAAGGCGGCTGACGACTTCACGGACTCGATCTCCTACATCACCGACCCCACGGGCAACGGTGAATGGCAGGCGGCGATGAGAGCCTTCTGCCAGACGATCTGGGGAACCACGGCCTGGGGCAAGGCCCGCGACCAGCGCGCCGAGGTGACCACCAAGAAGGGCACCCGGAACTGGAAGACCAACGGGAAGGTGTGTTCGCGGAAGTCGTCCTGACCTTCCGCTCCCATATGGACAAGGCTTCCATGGACGCGGCGGTCGAGGCCTATCACGAGGCGTTCAGCGACGCCGCAGGCAAACTGGCCCTGCTTGAGCCCGAGCTCGACGAGGCGCTCAAGAGCGCGCCCACGTTCCAAGCGGAACGAGCTCGGGCGCAAGGGTTCGGCGCCCGCTCGTTGAACGAGTTCAAGAAGGAGCACAGCTGGCAGCTGCCGGAGAGCCAGTTCCCCCATAAATACTCGGTAGACCTTGCGGCAATGGAAGGCGTGGGCGGAGCGCACGCTCTCGACAAACACGTGGGGAAGACCGATGAGCAGTTGTTGCAGCGGCTTCGAGATGAGCAGAAGCAGAGCGGTAGGTACGATATTCCCGGCGCTT
Source organism: Streptomyces sp. NPDC058375 (assembly GCF_042723425.1). Taxonomy (NCBI): domain Bacteria; kingdom Bacillati; phylum Actinomycetota; class Actinomycetes; order Kitasatosporales; family Streptomycetaceae; genus Streptomyces; species Streptomyces sp. NPDC058375. Next base: position 25,662 of record NZ_JBHXJG010000092.1, read on the forward strand.
CTAGCTATGCCGATATCGAGTCCGCTCAGCGATACACGCAGTACTGCCTACGTGACAATACCTCTGAGATCGATGAGTGGCTGAACGGGGATCTGCCGGAATCGACGAAGGAGATCGGGACGAAGTTCATCCCCGTCCAGGGGCCTCTCGTCGGCGAGGCGGTTACCGGAAGGGGCTCGGCAGTGGGCGACGACGGCAAGCCTTCGGAGGTCCGCGACACTTAGAAGTCATCTCATTTGGCGAGCCTGCGGTAGCAGATGAGGGTGCAGGCAATGCTGGTGAAGGCGAGGAAGTGGTCGGCCTTGCGTTCGTAGCGT
>NZ_JBHXJG010000093.1:0-25896 GCF_042723425.1 Streptomyces sp. NPDC058375
GCCCGGGGGGCGCCGGCTGCGCGGCGGGTACGGGGGCATCCCCGACGGCGGGCCGCCGCCGGGGGACCCGCCCCGGGGGGGGGGCCCTTCTCGCTGGGTACGGTGCCGGCTCAGGCGGTCTGGTCGGCCGTCGCCCGCTGTGCGTAGAGGTCCTTGAACTTCGGCATCACCTGCTGGAGCAGCGCCGTCGAGCGCGGGTGGTGCACGTCGTGCTTGTCGGCCAGCGTGATGTCGAGGGCCTCCACGCTCGGGTACTCCCCCTCCTGGTCCGTCAGCGCGCTGAACTCGTCGTAGGCCCGGTTGGCGAAGTCCTCGTCCTCCTGGGACCACGTCTCCAGCTGCGGGGCCTCCTCGGGGGCCGGTGCCTCGGGCAGTTCGGGCGACGGCTCCTCGTGGCGGGGGTGCGGGCCCGCCCCGATGGTGCCGACGTCACCCAGCGGCCGGGTGCGGCCGGGGCCCGCGGGGATCTGGACGGGGGTGGGCTCCAGCCCCTCGACGTACTGCGGGTTGTACGCGCTCTCGTGGGCGTTCTCCGGCAGCTTCTGGGCGGCGAACCAGGGGCTGTCGTGGGTCGGCGGGCCGGGCGGGCCCTGCTTCTGGAGCGAGGCGGGGTGGGGCTGTTGCTGCTGGGGGTGGGGCTGGGCCTGCTCGTGCTGGGGCCCGTGCTCCTGGTGTCCCTCGTACCCCTGCTGTCCCCGGTGGTCCTGCTGGGGCTCGTACGCCAGCTCGGCCTTCGGGCGGTCGGCCTCGACGGGCACCGGCGGCAGCAGGGCCGGCTCGATCCCGGCGGCGGCGAGGCCGGCCGGGGCGGTCTCGGCGAGCGGCACGCCGTACTTCGCGAGGCGCAGCGGCATCATCGACTCGACCGGGGCCTTGCGCCGCCAGTTGCGGCCGAAGCGGGCCTGGAGCCGGGCCTGGTAGATCAGCCGGTCCTGTTCGAGCTTGATGACCTGCTCGTAACTGCGCAGCTCCCACAGCTTCATCCGCCGCCACAGCTTGAACGTCGGGATGGGCGAGAGCAGCCAGCGGGTGAGGCGGACGCCCTCCATGTGCTTGTCGGCCGTGATGTCCGCGATCCGGCCCACCGCGTGCCGGGCGGCCTCGACGGAGACGACGAACAGCACCGGGATCACCGCGTGCATCGCGGTGCCCAGCGGGTCGGGCCAGGAGGCCGCGCCGTTGAACGCGATCGTGGCGGCGGTCAGCAGCCACGCCGTCTGGCGCAGCAGCGGGAACGGGATCCGCATCCACGTCAGCAGCAGGTCCAGGGCCAGCAGCACGCAGATGCCCGCGTCGATGCCGATCGGGAAGACCAGGGAGAACTGGCCGAACCCCTTGGCCTCGGCCAGTTCGCGCACGGCGGCGTAGGAGCCCGCGAAACCGATCGCGGCGATGATCACCGCACCCGCGACGACGACCCCGATGAGTATGCGGTGCGTGCGTGTCAGCTGCATCGCGGCCACGCGCGATCCCCTCCCCGATCTCTGCGCCCGGCCGTATCCGGCCTCGGCGCCCGGCCTTTGTACCCGGCGAGGGGACAGCCTGGCACATGTGTGCGAGCTTTGTTGCGTGGGGAGGGGCGGGAGTCTGCCGTCGGGTGCCCTGGATCGGCCGGTGGTTGTCAGCCCTCGATCAGTCGCTGGAAGGCCGCGGTGTCGAAGATGTCCTCCATCCGCACGGCCTTGCCGCCGCTCAGCGTCCAGGAGTGCACGAACGACAGGGTCTCCGTACGGCCGCTGCGGGAGGTCACCTGCCGTGTGCCGAAGACCACGACCCGATTGCCCGACTGCACGAACTCCGCGGGTTCCAGACGCATTCCGCCCAGCACGGTCGGTACGTGGGCCAGGAACTCCCGGACTCCGGTGTGTCCGCGCTTCGTTCCGCCCAGGCCGTAGGCGGCCATCCCGTCGGGATGGATCCACTCGACGTCGGGCGCGAGGGTCTCCAGCAGGCCCGGAACGTCCCGGGAACCGAAGGCCCGGTAGGCGCGGTGGATCAGGTCGATGTGGGGGCCGCGGGCCGACTGCGCGCGGGCCGGGGTCGCTGTCTGCGTCATGAGTGCCTCCGCCTCATCCGTTCGTCGTTCGTCCGTGGACGTGCTCGGGGTACAGGGCTTCGAGGGTGCGGCGGATGCCGTCGCGCCAGCCGACCGTGCACGGGCCGGTCAGTCTCCGGCGCAGCGTGGGGTCGAACCGGTAGGTCTCGCGGGTCACCTCGCTCGGTACGAGGCGGGCCAAGACCCCGGTGAGCCGTTCCAGGTGGCGGATGCAGTCGGTGATGCCGACCGGTTCGTCGCCGCCCCAGTTCACCAGCGTCGCCGGGGTGCCCGCGGCCCGCCACAGGGCGGGGACCTGGGCCACCAGGTCGTCGGTGTGGAGCAGGGAGCACCAGTTCTGCCCCTGGAGGGGTACGGGGATGGGCTCACCGGCGAGCATGCGCTGGAAGTAGAGCATCGGAACGCCGCCGTAACCGCCGGGACCGTAGGCGATGTTGAGGCGGGCGATCGTGGTGGGCAGGCCCAGCACCCGGGCGAAGGCCCGGACCGCTCCCTCGGTCGCGATCTTGCCGACGGGGTAGGCGGGCAGCCAGTCGGCAACCCCGTCCACCGGGTCGGTCTCCGTGTAGGGGTGGTCCAGCTCCTGCCGTGCGTACAGGGCCCCCGTCGAGACGTACAGGAAGGCCTCCGCGGTGCGGCAGTGCGTCATCAGTCTTCCCGCCGCTACGGAGTTGACCTCAGCGGCGGCGTTGAAGTCGCCGTCCTCGCCGCGGCGTACGGCGGAGTGGATCACGTGGGTGAAGTCCTCGGGGACGCCCTTGAGCCCGTCGCCCGCGGTGTCCTCCATGTCCCAGTGAGCGGTGGTGATTCCGCGCGAGGCGAGTTCCGCTTCGACACCGGGTGCGCCGAAGCGGCCGAGGCACCACACCTCGTTCCGCTCGGCCAGGGCCTCGGCCACCGGGCGGGCGACCTGCCCCGTACCGCCGGTGACCAGGATCTTCTTGCCCGTGAGCGGGGCGGTCGACCGGGTCATCAAAGGCTCCCCTGCGAGGCGGCGCGGGTGGCGTCGGCGTCGGCGAGGGAGCGGTCGAGCTCCCTGCGGAGCACGGACTGGAAGGCTGCCACGTGCTGCGGTCCCATCAGGGTGTAGTGCTCCCCGGGAACCCTGATGTAGCGGTTCTCCCCGGTGGTGTAGTCGTCCCAGCGGCGTAGTTCGTTCTCGAGCCAGTCCTCGATGGTGCCGCGCAGCGGGGTGGCGTAGAAGACGTTCATCGACGGCACCGTGCCGCTCGGCCGGTAGGTGCGGCCGAGGTCGGTCAGGCGGTTGGCCAGGTCGGCCCAGGCCCCGAACCGCTCCGGGGTCAGGTCGAGCTGGGTGACGCGCTCGCTCGGGGCGAGCGCCAGCAGCTCGGATATCTGGTCCTCGGGTGCGAGACGGCGGAGAGCGGCGGGCAGCCGGAGCGACTGCTCCTTGTCGATGAGGGAGAGGAAGAACGCCAGGTTGGCCGCGGTCTCGGCGAAGTCCAGTTCGTCCATCCGGTACTTGATGTTCGGCGGGAGGTTGAAGCTGCCGACGAAGTCCACCCGCTCGCCCGCGGCCCGCAGGACCTTGGCGATCTCGAAGGCGACGGCGCCGCCGTAGGAGTAGCCCGCGACGGCGTACGGTCCCTGCGGCTGCCGGGCTCTGATGGCGTCCACATAGCAGTCCACCATCTGCTCGAAGGTCGCGAAGGGCTTCTCGCCCTCGTTGAAGCCGCGGGCCCGCAGCGCGTAGAACGGGCGGTCGCCGACGAAGTACGTGGCGAGGTTGACGAAGACGAGGACCTCGCCGACGCCGGGGTGGACGCAGAACAGCGGGGTCTTGGCGCCGCCGGTCTGGAGCGGTACCACCGGGTCGTACTCGGGGTGGTCGGCCCCGCCCCGGCCCCCGGCGGACTTTGTGCCGAGGAGGCGGGCGAGGCCGCGTACGGTCGGCGTCGTCATGAGGGTGATGATCTGGAGGCCGGTGGCCCCGAGACGCTCGGCGATCCGGCTGCGCAGCCGGAGGATGTCCAAGGAGGTGCCGCCCAGGTCGAAGAAGCTCGCCGTCGCGCTGATCGTGCCGGGGGCGGCGTCGAACATCTCCGCGTAGATCTCCGCGAGGACCTCCTCGGTCCCGCCCTCGGGGGCGCTGTAGCCGCCGAGCATGCGCTGCGACAGAGCCGAACAGTCGCGCTGCACCGCGCGGTAGGCCCCCGCCTCCAGGCGTCGGCGCATCAGGCTGCGCTGGATCTTGCCGAGGCTGGTCTTGGGGAAGGCGTCCTTCGGCAGCGGCAGGACGAGAGAGGGCCTGAAGCCCCAGTGCATCACCACACTGCTGCGTACGGCGGTGAGCGCCCGGTGCAGCGCGGCGTCGTCGCCCTCGGGGACGTCGGGGTGGAAGGCGATCACCAACTGCTCGGTGTCGCTGCCCGCCGGGCGGACGGGGAAGGCGGCGACGTAGGAGGCGGCCACACAATCGAGTTGTTCCAGGGCCGTCTCGACGTCGTGGCTGAAGTGGTTGACCCCGTTGACGATGACGCTGTCCTTGGTCCTGCCCACGAGCGAGAGCCGGCCGTCGTCCAGCCGCCCCAGATCGCCGCTGCGGAACCAGCCGTCCGCCGTGAACGCGTCGGCGGTGGCCTGCGGGTCGTTGTGGTATCCGGACGTCACGACAGCTCCGGTGAGCTGAAGTTCGCCCACCTCGCCGGCGGGGAGCGGCCGGTCGTCCGGGCCCGCGATCCTGATCCGGGCTCCCTCGACCGGGCTGCCCAGGGAGGCGAACTCGCGGCCGCGGTCGACGTCGGGGAAGGCGGCCCGGGAGTAGACGCTGCCCGCGCAGGTCTCCGTCATCCCGAAGGCGGGCCAGAGCGCGTCGCGGGCGAGTCCGTACGGCGCCAGGAGTTCGAGGAAGGCCTCGCCGGTGCTCCGGACCACCGCCTCGCCGCCGCTGATGATGTGCCGCAGCCGGGAGAGATCGAGCCCGTCCTCCTCCCCGATCTCCCGGAGGCGGCCCGCCGACGCGTTGATCAGGCCGAGCAGGAAGTTGGGCGTGAAGGTCATCGTGACGCCGTGCCGGGAGATGATCCGCAGGAATTCCAGCGGCTGTCCCAGGATGACGGGGGCTTCGACGTGGAGCTGTCTGCTGCCGGTGGACAGCGGCAGCAGATGGCATTCCAGCAGGGCGGCCACATGGTCGAAGGACACCCAGTTGAAGGTCGTGTCGTCGGTGCCGAGCCGGTGCATGCCGTTCTTCCCGGCCATGGAGGCCAGCAGATTGGCATGGCTGAGCCGGACGGCCTTCGCGCTGCCGGTCGAGCCGGAGGTGAGGACCAGGACCGCCGTGTCGTCGGGGCCGGCCGGGTGGACGTCGGCCGGCCCGTCGGCGGCCAGCCCGTCGAGCGGGGCGACGGAGAGCCCCGGCACCGGGGGCAGTTCGGAGGCCAGGGACCGGGTCGTGACGAACAGCGGCCCGTCGAGCAGGTCGTGGACGTGCTGGAGCTGCGTGGACCAGCGCTCCGGGTCGCCGCGCATCGGAGCGGTCGGGCAGGGCACGAACCCGCCGAGCACGGCGCCCCAGAACGCGGTGAGGAAGTCCTGCGGGCGTTCCAGGATCAGGACGACCTTGTCCTGCGGGCGCAGGCCCCGTGCCCGCAGGCCCGCGGTCACCCGGAGGGCCGCGGCCAGCAGTTCCGGGTGGTTCTGGTCGACGAACTCCCCGTCGGCCCCGCCCGGGCAGTAGCGCAGACCGGAGGAGGGGTGCTGTTCGGCGGCGTTCAGCAGGAGGTCGGCGATGCTCTGCGAAGGTGCTGTGTTCACGCTGGTCTGTCTCCGATGCCTCGGGGCACCCGGGAAGGTCGTCCCCGGGTGGCGGCGTAAGGATGTGAGGGACCTGACGGGACGATGTACGGCTCCGTGGTACGGGTGCCGGTTCAGCGGCCGGGGGCGACCTGACACGCTGTGAAGTCGCGGTGGGCGCCGGCGGGCACGGCCAGTGCCGCCGTCCACCCGTCGGGCACCACGACGTCGGCCACGTGCCAGACGGTCCGGGGGGTGGGGGCGGTGACGGCCACCTCGGCCGGGCCCGGGGCCCAGGCGCGGGTCTCCAGCGCGGTCAGATCGGTGACGATGCCGATGCCGACGGCCTTGAGCACCGCCTCCTTGCGCGTCCAGCAGCGCAGGAACGCCCTGGCCCGGCCGGTCCCTTCGGATGCCGCGCGCACGGACTCCTGCTCGGGGCCGGTCAGGACGTCGTCGGCGAGCGTGGCGACCGGCAGGTCACGGACCGCCTCCGCGTCCACGCCGACCGGGAAGGGGGCCACGGCCAGCATCCCGAGCCCAGCGGAGTGGGAGATGCTGATCCGGAAATTGGTTTCAGGATAAACAACTTTGGGCGGGCCGTGGCTGTCGCTCCCGCACCCGGGGCACAGGTTTCGGCCAAATGAAATCATGGTGGCCGGTACCTGAAAATGCCGCCCTAATATGCGCTTTGCGGTTGCACGGCAGGATACGTATTCGGCCGCGGCCGTGGCCGACATCAGCCGTTGCGCATGTGCCCGCTCGTCACCGTTCAGCAGGTCGGTGTCGGCGCGCGTCTGTGTGCCGGGTGGGGCGTACCACCACCACACCTGGGCATCCGTCACCGGGGCCGGCCCGGCGGGAGGGGCGCTGCTGGCGTGGAGGGGTGGTGCGTGGCGTGTGGTCACCGTGCGACCGTAGGCGTGAACTCGCCCCCTCGGGTAGCGAGTTGACAGCAAGCGGTCACTCCTCTTGCGCTCCGTGAGGAGGCGGCTGCCGTTGGTGACCTAAGCGGAAGGGGGCTCCTTCGATTGCGGGGCGCGTGTGCAGCTTGTTGTCAGCCGTGGCGCTCGTGGGTGCCGTTGGCTTGAATCAAGACGCTTCGATGGGGGCGTTGCTGCCCGTCCGGGGCTGGGTTTGTTGACTGGTGCTAAATGTGCGAACTAGTGTTCACGCTGGCAACGTGGCTGGCTTTTTGCGTCAAGAAGTTTCTGATTGGACAGGTGTATCGGGCAATCGGATCGTGTCCGCTACGGGGGCCGGTGGCCGATAGTGATGGGCTGCCGACCGGACCGTGGGGAAGATCCTGATTACTCAAGGGGGCGCTGGATAATGGAAACGGTCGTTGATCCACCCGATGCGGAGGACGTCGAGCTGACGGCGTCGGACGAGCGGTCCGCTCACCTGGAGCAGACATTGCTGCAGGTGCAGGCGTTGATCGAGTCGTCGATGTCGCTTTACAGCCGGCAACCGGCCCCGCCCAAGGTGGCCGAGCCGACGGATGTCGCCGCGCTGGAGAACGCTCTCGACCGGCTCATCGGCGGCGTCCACCACTCGTTGAGCGTGGCGCTGACGGAGCCCGGCGACTTCAGCGACTGCGTGCTGCGGCTGCTGGCCCGGATCGGTCCCACGGTGGCGGTCCGGGTGCTGTGCAGTGCGCAGGCCGCGGACGCCTCTCTGGTGTGTCTTCGCCGGCTCCCGCAGCCCCGCCTCGAAATCCGGGTGTGTGAAAGGGAGTTGCGGGAGGTCGTCGTCGTCGACGGCGCGAACGCCCTGGTCCGTGGAGCCGCCGGCGGATCGGGCACGCAGGCCACGGTCGTCAACGACGCGGGAGCCGTGCGCGCGCTGGAGCTGCTGTTCGCGGGCGCCTGGTCGCGCGGTCGCAAGCTCACCGACCACCTCGAACTGGGCCCCCGGCTGCGCACCGAGTTCGCCCGCAGCGTCCTGGAGAGCCTGCGGGCCGGGCACAACGACGATGTCGCCGCCCGCCGGCTGAACGTGTCGCTGCGCACCTACCGCCGGCATGTCGCGGAAGTGATGAGGGAGCTCGACGCGATCTCGCGCTTCCAGGCCGGTGCGCGCGCCGCCGAACTGGGCCTGCTGGCGGAGTAGCGGGCGCGCGAGGCACGGTGCCGTCCCGTCAGGCGGACGGATCACCGGCAGTACACCAACGGGGGATGGTGGAAACGAGTTGACCGGGAAAACGCCGGACGAGGTGGAGCGGGCGCTGCTGGAGGCGAGATCGCTCATCGAGTCCACGGTGGCCATCCACCGCGGCCGCAGCGCCCGTAAGCATCAGATCGTCGCCGTCGAGGGCGGTTACGTCGCCGTGCTCGACGCCGCGGAGCGGCTGATCGCGACGGCCACCCGAACGATCGACATCGTGCACGCGCGGGTGCCGGAGAGCGGCGAACTGCCCGACAGCGAGACGCGCTCGGAACGCGACCTCATCTACGGGGCGAGCGAGGCGGTGGCGGTCAGGCTGCTGTCCAGCACACGGCTCGTCGACGAATCGTTCGTACGGGAACAGCTCGGCAGGGAGAGACCCGTGGCGATCCGGGTGGCGAAGGTGCCGCCCCTGCAGGCCCTGCTCGTCGACGGCGCGACCGGTCTGGTGGTGACCGAGTCCGCCGTCGGCCGACGGGCCTCCCTGATCCGCGCCCCCGACGTCCTGCACACCCTGCGCACGCTCTTCGAGAGCGTGTGGAGCAACGCGGTCCCCGCCGGTGAGCGCATCGTCTTCGGGGGCCGTGACCGGGCGATGCTGGCCCGGCAGATTCTGGGTTCCCTGCGCGCGGGAGTCACCGACGAGGTCGCCGCCCGTGAACTGGCAGTCTCCGTGCGTACCTACCGGCGCTACGTCGCCGAGATCATGACGCTGCTCGGCGCCAGCTCCCGTTTCCAGGCCGGGGTCCGCGCTGCCGAGCTGGGTCTGCTGCCCACGGCTTCCACGCCCGCCGGCGGAAGTTCGGGAAACCGGACCTGAAGCCCCGTGGAGGCCCGGTTCCCACCCGGGCTGGCAGCTTTCTGAAAGTACCGTTGCCGCCCGTCGCCGGGGGCAGTTGTATATCTCCCGGGAAACAGGGATCCGGAACTCGGAGAACTCTGTGCCCCGGCGGTCGTGCAATCCCCCGTGTGCGCCGCTGACGCGCGGGGGTCCGAATTCTGTGGACCCCCGCGCCCACCCCGGTTGACACCGCGCGGAAGGCGGGCCATGAAAGATGTGACGATCGGTCTGGTGTTTCCCGGCCAGGGAACGCAGAAGCCCGAAATGGGCCTGCCCTGGCGGGACACCCCGTCCTGGCAGCTCACTGCCGACATCTCGGAAGCCACCGGGGAGGACGTCCCGGAACTGCTGCTGCGCACCGGGGCCGAGGACCTGCGGCGCACCGACCTCGCGCAGATCGCCGTGTTCACCGTCGCCGTCCTGGCCCACGCCGAAGCCGTACGGACCGGGGCGATCGAGGGACGGGTGGCCGCCTGCGCCGGGCACAGCCTGGGGGAGTACGCCGCCCTCACCGCGGCCGGAGTGCTGGAGGTCCCCGCCGCCGCCGCCCTGGTGGCCGCCCGCGGCCGGGCGATGCGGGCCGCCGCCGAGGAGCGCGAGGGCACCATGGCCGTCCTGGTCGCCGCCGCCCCGTCCGAGGTCGAGGCGCTGGTGGGCACCGTACGGGCGGACGGACACGAGGTGTGGACCGCCAACTTCAACGGCCCGGGCCAGACGGTGGTCTCGGGCTCCCCCGAGGGTGTCGAACGGCTCGGGGAGCAGGCGCCCTCCATCGGCGCCAAGATGATCCGCCTCCAGGTCGGCGGCGCCTTCCACAGCCCTTTCATGGCCCCCGCCGCCGATGCGCTGCGCACGGCCTGGAAGAACACCGCATACGCTCCGGCGCGGGTGCCCGTGGTGTCCAACGTCGACGCCGCGGCCTACGCGGGCGACGGCGACTGGCCCGAACTCGGAACCCGTCAGCTGGTCTCGCCCGTGCTGTGGGAGCAGAGCGTGCGGACCCTCACCGGCACCCTCGGCTGCCGCCGACTGGTCGAGCTGGGGCCCGGACGGACGCTCGCCGGACTGATCCGCCGCATCACCCCGGAGACCGAGGTCCTGTCCGTGGACGGCCCCGGCTCCCTCACCTGACGCAACTTCGTGACCGAGGAGCTCCATCCACCATGGCAGTTGGCACCGACAGCATCTGGTTGCGCCGATACGTCACCCCCGACCGGCCGCGGCTGCGGCTGGTCTGTCTTCCCCACGCGGGCGGCTCGGCCGCCTTCTTCCACTCCTGGGGGCACGCCTTCGGCAGCGATGTGGAGGTCATGGCCGTGCGCTACCCGGGCCGCCAGGAGCGCATCGCCGAAGCGCTGTACACCGAGATGGAGCCCCTCGCCGACGCGGTCACCGAGGAACTCCTCCCGTACACGGGCGTTCCGCTCGTCCTGTTCGGGCACAGCATGGGCGCCTCCCTGGGGTACGAGGTCGCGCTGCGGCTCCAGCAGCGGCACGGCGTCCGGGCGGCCGCGCTCCTGGTCTCCTGCCGCAAGGCCCCGCACCTGCTCACCCCGCGCGGCGGGTTCGCGGACGACGACGCCCTGGTCGCGGAGGTCCGCCGGCTGGGCGGAACCGACACCCGGCTGCTGGACGACCCGGACCTGCGTGAGCTCGTCCTGCCCGCCATCCGAGCCGACTTCTCGATCGTCTCCCGCTACGCCGCCCGGCCCGGCACTCCGCTGGCCTGCCCGGTCGTCGGCTACGTCGGGGACAGCGACCCCGACGTCGGCATCGAGGGCGCACGCGGATGGGCCCGGGTGGCGAACGGCGGGTTCGCGCTGAAGGTCCTGCCCGGGGGCCATTTCTACCTGGTCGACCAGCGCGACGAACTGGTCGCGGACATCCGCGGGCGGCTGGCGCTGTGGAGATGAGCGCCCCGCCCCGGCCGCTTCCCCGCAGCGGGGTCGGGGTGCTCGACAAGGCGTCGACCGTGCTGAGCGTGATCGAGAACGGGCCGGTGTCCCTGGCGGAACTCGTCGAGCGCAGCGGGCTCGCCCGGCCCACCGCCCACCGGATCGCGGTCGCGCTGGAACGTCTGGGTCTGCTCACCCGGGACTTCGAGGGCCGGTTCGTCCTCGGGCCGCGGCTGGGCAGCCTCTCCGTCGAGGCGCGACAGGACCGGCTGGTCCAGGCGGCCCTCCCGGTACTGGACGGGCTCGCCGCGGACACCGGTCTGGACGCCCGCCTCTTCCGGCGCCGCGGAGGCCGGCAGATCTGCGTCGCCTCCTCCCCGGCCCACCCGACGAAGGACCCGGTCCCCGTCGGCGCCTGCCTCCCGCTCACCTCCGGACCCGTCGCCCAGGTGCTGCTGGCCTGGGAGGAGCCGGAGCAGCTGTACGAAGGACTGCGCGGCGCCCGGTTCACCGCCGCCCAACTGGCGGCGGTGCGCCAGCGCTACTGGGCGTACGGCCCCGACACCGCCGCGGGCGGCACGCTCTCCTGCGCCGTGCCCGTCCAGCTCCGGATCGGCCGCGTGATGGCGGCCCTGGCGCTCTCCGGGCCGGCCGCGCGGGTCGGAGAGCGGCCCCGCCGCCTGCTCGGCAGCTCGCTGGTCGACGCGGCGGCCGTGCTGGGCGACACCCTGCGGCGCGCGCACGCCGAATTCGTTCCCGAGGCTGCCACGACGCGCTGAGAGAAGCGGGCGATGGCAGCTTATTGCAAGGGCTGTTGTGGCCAGTGAATGGCGCCGACAGTATTCATTCCACTTCCTGCTGCACAACGATGTGGCGGCACACCGGAAAAGGGGTATCAGCGTGTCCACTGCAATCCGCGACGAGCGTCTCGTGACCATCAAGGAAATCGTCTGCGACATTCTTGAGATCGAGGAGGACGAGGTTACCGAGGTCAGCCTTTTCAAGGAGGACCACAACGCCGACTCCCTGCGTGCCATTGAAATTCTGGCCGCCCTGGAGAAGGAGTTCAAGGTCGTCATCAACCAGAGCGAACTGCCGCGCATGGTGAACCTCAAGGGCGTCTACGGGGTCGTCTCGGAGTCGGCCGGCTGGTAGTCGGTCCCCGTCGGTGGATTGGGAGGTTGACATGACGGCAGAGCGCGGCTCCGGCCAGGCCGGAACAGAACGGCACCGGGTCGTCCTCACCGGACTCGGTGTGGTCTCCAGCATCGGGCTGGGGGCCAAGGAGTTCCTGCGGGGACTCCAGGAGGGGCGCAGCGGGGCGCGGCCCATCTCGGTCTTCGACACCGAGGGCTTCGCCCACGCGAACGGGTGCGAGATCACCGATTTCGACCCCCGCGACTGGATCAGCACGCTCGACGTGGAACAGCTCGGCCGGGCCGCGCAGTTCTCGGCGACTGCGGCCCGGATGGCCCTGGAGGACTCGGGTCTCGACCTGACGGAGCTGCGCGGCCGTCGTGGACTGATCTCCATCGGCACCACCGACGGCGAGAGCTACGACCTCGACCAGCTGGTGGAGAGTGAACTGGCCGACGGAACAGGCCGGTTCGACCCGGTGGCCGCCCGTCGGGTGCCCGCCGGGCGCCTCTCGGTGGCCATCGCCCAGGAACTGGGCCTCACCGACGTGGAGGCGCTCACCATCCCCACGGCCTGCTCGGCCGGCAACTACGCCATCGGGTACGGCTTCGACGCGGTCAGCTCCGGTGAGGCCGAGTTCGCGTTCTGCGGGGGCGCGGACGCCATGTGCCGCAAGACGTTCACCGGTTTCTACCGGCTCGGCACCATCGCCCCCGACCGCTGCCAGCCCTTCGACGTGGACCGCAAGGGCATCCTCACCGGCGAGGGCGCGGGCGTTCTCGTACTGGAGCGGCTCGACTCCGCCCTGGAACGCGGCGCCACCATCTACGCCGAGGTGCTCGGCTACGGCCTGAACTGCGACGCGCACCACCAGGTCGCGCCGGACCGCGACAGCGTCGCCGAGCTGATGCGGCTGGCCCTGGACAACGCCGGCGTCAAGCCGCACGAGGTGGACCTCATCTCCGCGCACGGCACCGGCACCAGGGCCAACGACATCACCGAGGCGGGCGCCATCCGCCAGGTCTTCGGGGACGCGCCCCCACGCACCGTCTCCATGAAGTCGATGCTCGGCCACACCATGGGCGCCGCCAGCGCGCTGGGCGCCATCGGCTGCGCCCTCGCCATCCAGAACCGATTCATTCCGCCCACCATCAACCACGTCACCACCGATCCGGAGTGCGACGTCGACTGTGTCCCGAACGAGGCCGTCGAGGCCGACCTGAGGATCGTGCAGAACAACGGTCTCGCGTTCGGCGGCAACAACGCGGCGGTCCTTCTCGGGCGGTACGACGCGATCAAGGAGGCGTCATGACGATGAGCCCCATCATCGGTATGGGGGCTGTCGCCGCCACCGGATCCGGGGTCGACGAGCTCTTCGAGAATCTGTGCCGGGGCCGCAGCGGCCGGGCCGAGCTACGCGGCTTCGACCGCACCCGGTTCCGGGCCCAGCACGCGTACGAGGTCGACAACAGACCGGTGCCCGGACAGGACGTCCCCGGCCGGGCCACGGAGCTGCTGCTCGACGCCGTCGGGCAGGCCGCCGCCGACGCCGGTCTCGGCGAGGACCTCAGCGGCATCCCGGTGCTGGTCGGCACCGGTCTGCGCGAGCTGCGCTCGCTGGAGCTGTGGTGGCGCGACGGCTCGCCGTTCGCCGACTCCGGCCTGCACTTCGGCACCGGACTGCGGGAACGCTTCAACGCGGACGTCACGCACACCTTCTCCAACGCCTGCTCGGCCTCGCTGTACGCCCTGGCGCTCGGCTCCGACCTGCTGCACCAGGAGGGCGAGGACGCCCCCGACACCGTGATCGTCGCCGGGGTCGACGTACTGACGGAGTCCATGTACGGGCTCCTGGAACGGGTGCACCCTCAACCGCCGGACCGTGTCCGGCCCTTCGACCGCAACCGTACCGGTGTGCTGATGGGCGACGGGGCCGCGGCGATCGTGCTGCGCCGGACCGAACGCGACGCCCCCCAGGTGCACGGCAGGCTGCGCGGCGTCGCCGTGAACTGCGACGCGTACCACGTCACCGCGCCCTCCCCGGAGGGCATCGCGGAGGCGATGCGCTCCGCCCACCGGATGGCGGGGGTCAAGCCCTCCGACGTCGACCTGGTGATGCTGCACGGCACCGGCACCCTCCTCAACGACGAGGCGGAGGCCACGGCCCTGGCCGACGTGCTCGGTGACAGCGCCTCAGGACCGCTGATGACCGCGGTGAAGTCCATGACCGGGCACACCTCGGGCGCCTCCGGCCTGATCAACCTGATCGTGGGCGTCCGGGCCCTGAACGAGGGGCGGGTTCCGCCGACCGTGGGGCTCGACGATCCGGTCGAGGAGGCCGCGCCCTTCCGCTTCGTCACGGGGGAGGCGGCCGGCTCCGGCCAGTTGAACGTGGCCCAGCTCAACGCGTTCGGATTCGGCGGCATCAACGCCGTCGCCATAGTGGAAGGGTCCAGATGAGCACCGACACCACCGTGGTGGTCTCCGGCGCCGCAGTCCTGCTGCCCGGCGCCGACACCGTACGGGCCCTCGCCGAGGGACCGGCCGCGGGCGGCGCCCCCGTGGAACCCGCCGAGCACGTCGGCCGCAAGGGGCTGCGCTACAAGGACCGGGCCACCCAGCTCGGTTACTGCCTCACCGCGTCCGCCCTCAGGGACGCGGGGCTGCTCGGCGACGACGGTCTCACCTGCGCCCCGGAGAGTGTGGGCGTGGTCGCCAGCTCCAACTTCGGCAATCTGGACACGGTGGCCCGGGCCCTGGACACGCTGCGGGAGGAGACCGTCTCCGGCACCAGCCCGATGGATCTCCCCAACGCGTCCAGCAACGTCATCGCCTCCTCCGCCGCGATCCGCTACGGCCTGCGCGGCCCCAACCTGATGGTCTGCAACGGCCAGACGTCCGGGCTCGACGCCGTCCACTGGGCGGCCACGATCATCGCGGCGGGCCGGACCGACCGGGTCCTCGTGCTCGGGGTCGAACCCGACAACGACGTGGTGCGCCGGCTTCTCGGCGGCGCCCGTGCGGTGGACGGCGGCGCCGCCCTCGTCCTGGAGTCCCGCCCGGCGGCCGAGCACCGCTCGGCGACCGTACGCGCCGTTCTCGGCCCGTACCGCAGGAGTGCGGGGGAGCCCGGCCCCGACCGGGGGCGCCGCTGGGAGCTCCCGGCTCACCTCGGGCATGCCTCGGGGGCGCACGGGGTCCTTCAGTGCGCCGCCGCCGTCGGCTGGTTCGACGCCGGTGAGCGCGGCCCGGTCCACGCCGTGGCCGGGGCCGCCGCCGACGACGCCCGGGCCGACCTGCTGCTGATGGCCCCCGAGGCGGCGTGATGACGACGCCTGCGGACCTCCGCCCGGTGTCCGTGCAGCAGCGCACCACGGGATCCGGTCCCTCGGTGCTGCTGCTGCACGGACTGGCGGCCAACGACAGCGTCTGGGAGCGTGCGCTCCCGCTCCTGCCGGACGACTGCCGGCTGTGGACCGCCCGGCTGCCCTGGCGTACCGAGACCATCGGGGAGTGGGACGAGCAGCCCAATCTCCGGGGCTGGCTCGCCAAGGCGCTGGAGGCGGTCGAGGGCGGACCCACCGTGGTGGTGGCGCACTCGATGGCGGCGAACGTGCTGCTGGACCTGCTCGACCAGCGGAACCGGGGCGGCGGTGACGCGTTGCGGCAGTTCGGCATCCGTGCGCTCGTCCTGGTCTCGCCGTTCTACCGCGGTTCCGCCGACGCGTTCGGCTGGGACACCATCAGCTACTACCTCAACGACTTCCACCTGATCATGGAGGAGGGGATCCGGGTCCATTCGGACGGCCGGCTTCCCGCCGACGTACAGGAGGCCATGGGGCGGCGGGTGCGGGACCGGGTCGGCCCCTACGGCTGGTTCCGGTTCTTCGACCTCTACCTGCGCACCCCCTACCTGCGGACAGGCGGCATCACCGTCCCCACCCTGGTCCTGAGCGGCGAGCGGGACTTCGCCGCCCGTCCGGAGGAGAGCGTGGCGCTGGCCGCCGCGCTCCCCGCCGGCGAGTGCCGTGTGCTGCCCGGGTGCGGGCACTTCCCGATGATCGAGGCGGCCGAGGAATTCGCCGCCGCGGTACGGGACTTCATCCATCTCACCACGGGCGTCGCCGCACAGCGCGGGCACGCCCTCCTCAACGCCCTGGAGCCCCAGCGATGACCCTCGTGACCGAAACCGCCGTCAAGGCTCTCCTCGACACCCCTACGACCACCCGGGTGCGCCCCCGCTACGAGGGCTCCAACATCTGCACCTGGATCGGCTTCAAGCACGTCAACTACCTCGTCGAGGAAGCCGTTCTGGACCACTTCCGGCAGGCCGGGCTGCCCGCCCGGGCGCTCTACGAGGAGCACGGCCTCGGCCTCGACATCGTCTCGCTGGACAGCCGCATCCTGCACGCCTTCCACATGGACGACATCGCCGACGCGGAGGTGACGCCGTGGACCAAGGACGACGACTCCACCATCGGCTTCAAGGTCACCATCCAGTTCGAGCGGAACGGCGAGATCCACAAGGCGGTCACCTCCAAGGTCCGCGTCTCGCTGCGGATCGACACCTACCTGGAGGCGGCCGGCGAGGTCCCGGCCGGGCTCGCCCGGTTCGCCGTCGCCGTCCTCGGCGACGACCTGGAGCGCGAGAGCCCCGCCGCCGCCCCGGCCGAGGAGGAGATCCTCGCCTCGCTCACCGCCGACGCCAACGCGTACGCCTGGAAGTGGAACATCCCCTACCCCTACTGCCACTTCACCGAGCGGCTCCAGATGTCCGGCTATCTGCGGCTGATGGAGGAGGGCAAGGACCGCTTCGTCGCCGACCGCGGCATCTCCATCAAGACCCTGCTCGACGACCGCCGCTGGATCCCCGTCGTACCCCGCTCCGACATCCGCATCCTCGACGAGGCGCTGATGGAGGAGGACCTCTACACGGTCTACACCGTCGAGGAGGTCTTCAAGGACTTCACCTACACCTCGCGCATGGACTTCTACGTGCTGCGGGACGGCAAGCTGGTCAAGACGGCCACCGGCCGCATCGTGCACGGCTACGCCGTCATCGAGAACCGCCGCGACTGGAGCCTGGTCAACTTCGACCAGCGGGTCGTCGACGCGATCAACGGCAAGGTCCCGAAGGCGTGACGGAAGGCTGGGAGAGCGGCGGCCCGCCCCGGCTGCTGCTCATCGAGAGCCAGGGGGGCCCGGAGCGGGACTCCGCCTTCCGCCGGGACGCCGCGACCCGGGTTCTCACCGGGCAGGCCGTCCTGCTCTTCCTGGTCCAGGACGGCGTCGTGCTGGCGGTGCCCGGCAGCGACGAGGACCTCGACCGCTTCCAGAAGAGCGGCGGCGTGCTCGCCGCGGACGGCTTCTCGCTCGGCCAGCGGGGACTCGACACGGAACTGCTCCGACCCGAGGTGCGGGTCGTCGGCATGGACGTGGTGGCGGGCTGGATCCTCGACCCCGCCGTCCGCGTGATGTGGCACTGAGCGGCCGGACGGCCACCCGGTCCGGCACCGGGCCGGCGGGGTCCACAACGCAGTGACGTCATGAGCCGAACGAGCTCGCGAGCACAAGGAGATACGACGGACATGTCCACTCTCACCACGGTCGCCGGACGCCCGGTGATCACCGCATGGTCGGCCGTGTCGTCGTACGGCATCGGCAGGGCCGCCTTCGCCGAGGGACTGCGCGAGCGGCGCGCCACCGTCGCCGGACTCGGCCCCGAGCACGGCGAGACCCCCGACGGCACCGGATGCGTGGTCCCCGGCTTCGACATCCGCACGGTCCTGGGCAAGAAGGGCACCCGTTCCATGGACCGGGTCACCGGCCTCACCGTCACCGCCGTCGGGGCCCTCCTGGAGGAGGGCGACCGCAACCGGGCGGTCGGCACCGGCGAGGGCGCCGCCTTCGCTCTCGGCACCACCACCGGAAGCGCCCAGTCCATGATGGACTTCACCCGCGACTCCCTCACCGGCGAACAGCCCTTCTTCGTCGACCCGGCGCGCTTCCCCAACACCGTGATGAACTGCGCCGCGGGCCAGAGCGCCATCTGGTACCAGCTCAAGGGCCCGAACGCCACCATCGCGGGCGGCCGCACCGCGGGGCTGCACGCCCTCAACTACTCGCGCCGCCTGCTGGCCTCCGGCCGGGCCCGGACCGTGCTGTGCGGGGCCGCCGAGGAGTTCTCCCCGGCCCGTGCCTGGCTGGAGCGCCGCTCCGGCAACGAGGGCGAGGACACGGCGGAACCGCTCGGCGAGGGCTGCGCGATGCTGCTGGTCGAGCCGCGCGACCCGGACGACCCCGCCCAGCCCGTACTCGCCGAACTCCTCGCCGTCGAACTCGGTGTCGTCCTCGACGGCGACGTCCGGCCCGCGCTCGTGTCCTGCCTGCGTTCCGCGCTGCGCCGCGCCGGGGTCGACGCCGACCGCGTCACGGCCGTCGCCCGGTCCGGGGCGCCCGGCCCCGAGGGGCGCGCCGAGGCCGAGGCGGTCACCGAGGTGCTCGGGGCGGCCGGCCACGCCGACCTGACGCCCACCGGGCTGATCGGTGACACGGGCGCCGCCGCCGCGGCCTTCCAGGCCGCCGCGCTGCTGTCGTACGCCGCCGACCGGCCCGGGAACGAGCCCGGACGGGTCGGGGTGATCACCTCCGTGGACCGCACCGGCACCGTCGGCTGCGCCCTGCTCGGTCTGCGCTGAGCCACTGCCCCACGCACCCGTCGATGAGAGGAACCCCCACCGTGCTGGACAAGGAAGAACTGCGCGCCGTCGTGGCGCAGGTGCTGGACGTCGAACCGTCCGAGGTCACCGACGACGCTTCGTTCGTCGACGACCTGGAGGTCGACTCGCTCATGGCCCTGGAAGTCGTCGTCGTCCTGGAGAAGCGGTACGGGGTCAAGCTCCCGGAGTCCGAACTCAAGCGCATCGTCACCCTGCGGAGCGCCTACGACCTGCTCCTCGGCAAGCTCGACGCGGCACGGCAGGCGGCCTGATGCCCGCCGCGAGCCCGCTGGCGGGCGCCATCGAGGTGCTGCCCGCACAGGACGCGTCGCACACCGCCGCCCGGTTCACGGTCGAGGAGACCGAGACCGTGCTGCCCGGCCACTATCCGGGCTTCCCGATCTTCCCCGGCGTCTGCCTGGTCGAGTGCACGCACCTCGCGGCCCTCGCCACCGCGCCCGACGGGGCCAAGGACGGGGCCCTGGCCGCCGTGGAGTCCACCCGCTTCACCGGGCCCGTCTTCCCGGGCGACCGGCTGGAGATCTCCATGGGCTGGAAGCAGACCCCGGCGGGCGACTGGCAGTGCCGGGCGAAGCTCGCCACCGGACGCGGCGACGCCGCCACCGTACGGCTGCGCTACCGCCCCACCACCGAGGCGGTGGCGGCATGACGGGCCAGCGTGACATCAGGGCCCGGCTGCCCCACCGCTTCCCGATGCTGCTCGTCGACCGGGTCGTGGACATCGCCCCCGGCGAGCGGCTGACCGCGCTGAAGGCGGTCACCTGCAACGAGCCCTGGTACGAGAAGCTCGGCCCGGACACGCCCGAGGAGGACTTCGCCTACCCGACGTCGCTCCTGGTGGAGTCCTGGTGCCAGTCGGCCGGCGTGCTGGCCACCTGGGACGAGCCCAACCCCGACGTGCTGGACGGACGGGTGATGCTCTTCGGCTCGATGACCGGGGTGGAGTTCCACCGGCCCGTGCTGCCCGGCGAGGTCCTGGAGCACCGGGTCAGGCTCGACCGCCGCGTCGACGACACCGTCCTGTTCGAGGGCGACTGCCGCTCGGGCGGGGAGACGGTGATGACCGTCGGCCGGATCGTCATGGCGTTCCGCCCCGCCGAGGCGCTGCGCCCCGCCGCCGCCACCACCATCTGATTCGCCCACTCACGGAGAGACACCCATGGCAGAAACCACGAACCGCGTGGCCCTCGTCACCGGCGGCTCGCGCGGTATCGGCCGGGCCACGGTCCGGGCGCTGGCACGCGACGGATTCCATGTCGCCTTCTGCTACCGCTCGGACGACGAGGCGGCCCGCACCCTGGAGAAGGAGACCGCCGACCTGGGCGTCCGTGTGACGGGAAGCCGGGTCGACGTCGCCGACGCCACGTCCGTACGCGCCTGGATCGCCGCCGTCGAGGAGGAGTTCGGGCAGATCGACGCGGCCGTCACCGCCGCCGGCATCACCCGCGACAACCCGCTGGTCCTCATGGAGGACGAGCAGTGGAACCAGGTCCTCGACACCAACCTGGACGGGGTCTACCACGTCTGCCGGTCCGTCGTCTTCGGCATGATGAAGCGCCGCACCGGAGCGATCGTCAACATCTCCTCGGTCGCCGGGGTGTACGGACACGGCACGCAGACCAACTACTCGGCGTCCAAGGCCGGAATCATCGGCTTCTCCCGTGCCCTGGCCAAGGAGACCGGACGGTCCGGCATCCGGGTCAACGCGGTCGCCCCCGGCTTCATCGAGACGGACATGGTCGCGGCGATGAACGACAAGGCCCGCAAGGAAGCCCTCTCCTCGATTCCGCTGCGCCGCATGGGCACGGCGGAGGAGGTGGCCGACCTCGTCGCCTACCTCGTCTCCGACCGCGCCGCCTACATCACCGGAGCCGTGCTCCAGATCGACGGCGGCATCACCATCTGATTCCCGCACGAGCCCCTTTGGAGGCGGTGATGGCACGACGCGGACCCCGCTGGTACTTCTCCTTCCGCAGCCCGTATTCCTGGATGGCCTACCGGGACCTGACCGATGACTGCCCGGACGTGGCCGACGCCGTCGAGTGGCTGCCGTTCTGGGAACCCGACGCGTCCGCCCAGGAGCATCTCGACCGCAGCAGCATCACCCTGCCCTATGTGCCGATGTCCAAGGAGAAGCACCTCTACATCCTCCAGGACGTCCGCAGGCTCGCCCGGGCCCGGAAGCTGGACATGGTGTGGCCGGTGGACCCGGAACCCCGCTGGGAGGTCTCCCACCTCGCCTATCTCGCGGCGGACGAGCTGGGTGCGGGGCGGGAGTTCATCGACGAGACCTACCGGGCGCGCTGGGAGCTCGGCGAGGACATCTCCGACCCCGGGACCATGGCCCGTATCGGCCGGACCCTCGGTGTCGACCCGGTGGCGCTCGCCGGGGCCCACGCGGACCCGCTGATACGCGAGCGCGGACTCGCCGCCCTGGCCTCCCTGCATCGCGACGGGGTGTTCGGGGTGCCCTTCTTCATCAGCGGATTCGACAAGTTCTGGGGGGTGGACCGGCTGCCCGACTTCATCACCACGGTCCGCGCCCGCCTGGCCGCGTCGCCGTGACCCACCCCCGGTGGCCTACCGCAGTGACCGACCCGCAGTGCCCGACCCACAGTGCCCGACCCACAGTGAAGGAAGACCACATCATGGCCACGAACCCCTTCGAGAACGACGACGCCCGCTACTTCGTCCTGGTCAACGAGGAGAACCAGCACTCGCTCTGGCCGGTCTTCGCCGAGGTGCCGGCGGGCTGGACCGTGGTGCACGGCGAGGACAGCCGTCAGGCCTGCCTCGACCACATCAACGAGAACTGGACCGACATGCGGCCCAAGTCCCTGGCCGACGCCATGGACGCCGCCTGAATCCGCCCGGCACCCCCGCGGGCCGGAGAGCGACGGGCGATGGCAGCAATGTGCAAGGTCCGTTGCCCGGCCGGGCCCGCCGGTGTGACCGTGACACCGACGCCGCCCCGGGCGGCCCCTGTGCCGTCCCGAGGCGCGCAGCACCCTGCAGAAAGCGATGCCCCTGATGAACCATGCACTGGTGTGCCTCCCCTTCGCGGGGGGCGGCGCCGGCTTCTACCGCGCCTGGAAAGACCTGCCCGACCGGGCTCCGCGCATCGTGCCCCTCCAACTCCCGGGCCGTGAGGAGCTGTTCATCGAGGACCCGTTCCTCGACGTGATCGACGCGGCCGACGCACTCGCCCCGCGGATCGCCGCTCTGGCGGGCCCCGGACCGGTGTCCCTCTTCGGCCACAGCCTGGGCGCCGTGCTCGCCTACGAGATCGCCCGCCGCCTGGAGAGCGACCCCGGCGTCGAGCTGCGCCACCTCTTCGTCAGCGGCTCCCCGGGCCCCTGGACCGGCCGGACCCGCCGGGCCTCCGGACTCCCCGACGACGCGTTCCTCTCCCGGGTCCAGGAGTTCGCCGGATACGAGCACGACGCGCTCGCCGACCCGGACATGCGCGAGCTCCTGCTGCCCGTCCTGCGGGCCGACGTGGAGATGCACGAGAACTACAAGCCCGTCTCCGACGAACCGCTGCGCACCCCCGTCACCTCCCTGCGCGCCACCGGGGACCAACTGGTCACCCGGGAACAGGCCGAGGAGTGGCGGACCGCCACCACCGGGGCCTTCCGTCTGGTGGAACCGGAGGGCGGCCACATGTACCTCATCGACTCGCCGCTGCCGCTGCTCGACGCGGTCGCCGGGGACCTGGCGTCATGACGGCCGGGGAGCGGGCGGCGCGCCCGCTGCTGCGCGGCCGTACCGCCCTCGTCACGGGGGCCGCCCGCGGCCTGGGCCGGACGTGTGCGGTGCGGTTCGCGGAGGAGGGGGCCGACCTGGTCCTCGTCGACGTCTGCGGAGACCTGGCCGGCGTCCCCTACCCGCTGGGGTCCGGCAGCCAGCTGGAGCAGACGGCGAAGCTGTGCCGGGAGCAGGGCGCCGCCGTCGTGACCGTCACCGCCGACGTCCGGCGGCCCGAAGACGTCGAGGAAGCGGCCCGGCAGGCCCTGGACCGGTTCGGCGGCGTGGACGTGCTGCTCAACAACGCGGGTATCGCCGCCCCTTCCGGCAAGGCCGTCCACGAGATCGCCGAGGACGAGTGGGACCTGATGGTCGGCATCGACCTCACCGGGGCCTGGCGGACGATGAAGGCCGTGGTGCCCGCCATGGTCGAGCAGCGGTCCGGAAGCGTCATCAACGTGGCCTCCACCGCGGGTCTCGTCGGCTACCGGCACTTCGCCGGGTACGTCGCCGCCAAGCACGGGCTCATCGGCCTCACCAAGGCCGCCGCCCTCGACTACGCGCCGTTCCGGGTGCGGGTCAACGCCCTGTGTCCCGGCTCCGTGCGCGACGACCCGCTCAGCGAGGGCCGGATGCTCGCCGAGATCGCCCGCTCCCTCGACGTCGACGTCGACGAGCACGAGGAGATCTTCGTCCAGTCCCAGCCGATGAACTCCCTCATGGAGCCACGGGACATCGCGGGCGCGGCGCTCTGGCTCGCGGGGGACGACTCCCGGCAGGTCACCGGCACCACGCTCACCGTCGACGGCGGCTTCAGCGCCCGCTGACCCGCCCCCACCCCGCACTGCCTCAGGAGTTCCGCCATGTCGAGAAGTCAGGCCAGGTCCTGCCACAGCCTGGTGGTCCGCGTGCCGGGCCCCGTCGATGCCGCCGCACTGGAGGGCCGGCTGCGGGCCGGAGCCGCCGGAGCGTGGCCGCAGTGGGCCGCCCGGCTCCGGCTGTGGGAGGAGACGCTGCCCCACGGCGCCGACCGCCCCGCCGCCCGGGACCGGGTCGCCGCCGAGTCCGAACGGCCGCTGCACGCCGGCGGGCCGCCGCTGCGCGCGGTGCTCCTGCGGTACGCGGACGGCGACGCGGACCTCGTACTGGTCGCGCGCCGCTCGGTCACCTTCGACGAGCCGCGTTTCACCTTCGGCCGGGACACCGGGGCGGCGGAGCCGGGCCCGGAGCCCTCGGAACCGCTGGAGTGGGGCCTGGGCGACCCCGGCCGCCGGGGCCGTACCGGGGAGGTGCGGCTGCCGGTCCCCCTGCCCGACGACCCGGCCCTGGTCGCCGGGGCGATCCGGCTCGTGCTCTCCCGGTACGGGACGGGCCGGCCCCTCGACGAGTCACGGACCGCACGGGAGGTGGTCGGCGAGACGGCCGAGGCGTTCGCCGACGGAGGGCAGCTCGGACCGGGCATCGCCCTGCACATCGAAGCCGCCAGGCCGGGCGAGCGGCGGCTGCCGCGACTGGCTCCGGCCGGGGCGGCGGAGTTCCACGTCCTGCGGCACGCGGAGGGCGGTGCCACCGCCTCGCTCCGCCACGACCTGGGAGAGATGTCCCCGCTCGTCGCGGAGCGTCTGGCCGGCCATGTCGCCCATGTGGCGGGGCAGTTGGCGGAGCAGCCGGGCCGGCCCCTGCACGCCGTGGAGACGATGACGGCGGACGAGAGCGCGGAGGTGCTGCGGCTCGGCGTCACCCCGCCCACGGGCGGGCCCGAAGCCATGGACCGCACCCTGCACGGTCTCTTCGCCGACGTCGTCCGTGAGCGCCCCGACGCGGTGGCTCTCACGGCCGGCGGCACCGGCCTCACCTATGCCGAGCTGGACGAGCGCTCGGACCGGGCCGCCGCCGGGCTCGCGGCCCTGGGCGTGGCGCCGGGCAGCCTGGTGGGGGTGGCCCTCGAACGGGACGCGGACCTGGTGGTGACCCTGCTCGGCGTCCTCAAGGCGGGCTGCGCCTACGTGCCGATGGACCTGCGGTATCCCCGGGAACGGCTGCGCTACACGGTGGAGAACGCCGGGATCGGGGTCGTCGTCGGGGCAGCAGGCGGACTGGCCGGCATCGACGGGGTGCAGGTGGTGACCCCCGACGAGCTGCGCTCCCGGGCGGACGGCGCGGCCGTCCCCGCACCGTCCGAGAACCCGGCGGCGACCGCGTACGTCATCTACACCTCCGGGTCGACCGGCCGGCCCAAGGGCGTCGTCGTGCCGCACCGCAACGTGGCCGCCCTCCTGGCGGCCACCCGGGAGGACTTCGGCCTCGGCACGGACGACGTGTGGACGCTGTTCCACTCCAGCGCCTTCGACTTCTCCGTCTGGGAGATCTGGGGCTGCCTTTTGACCGGCGGCCGTCTGGTCGTCGTCGACTACTGGGTGACGCGGGACACCGACCTCTTCCACGAGCTGCTCGCCGAGGAACGTGTGACCGTCCTCAACCAGACCCCCTCGGCCTTCGCCCAGATCGTCGAGGCGGACCGGCGGCGCTCCTCCGCCCTCTCCCTGCGCCTGGTCGTCTTCGGCGGTGAGCCGCTCGACGTGAGGATGCTCGCCCCCTGGTTCGCCCGGCACTCGCCGTCGGACTGCCGCCTCGTGAACATGTTCGGCATCACGGAGACCACCGTCCATGTCACGGCGCACACGGTGACCCCCGCCGACGTGCTCGCCGGCGGCCGCCGCGTCGGTCCCGCCCTGCCGGGCTGGACCCTGTCGGTGCGCGACCCCCGTGGCAGGCTCCTGCCGCTCGGTGTCCCCGGGGAGATCTGCGTGGGGGGCGCCGGGGTCGCCGACCACTACCTCGGACAGCCCGGACTCACCGCGGAACGCTTCGTCGACGACCCGTACGGAGGCGGCCGCATCTACCGCAGCGGGGACCGCGGACGCCTCCGGCCCGACGGGGAACTCGACCACCTCGGCCGACTGGACAGCCAGGTCAAGGTGCGCGGGCACCGCATCGAACTGGACGAGATCCGCAACGTCCTGCTGGCCCATCCCACCGTCACGGGTGCGGTGGCCGTCCTCAACCACGACGTCCCCGGCGACACCGCGACCGCCCGCATCGACGCCTATGTGACGCTGCGCCCGCCGGCCACCTCCGCCGATGTGCTGAGCCACGCCCGCGGGGTGCTCCCCGGCTACATGGTCCCCGCTTCGGTGACGGAACTTCCCCGGATCCCGCTGACCATCAACGGCAAGGTGGACACGGCCGCCCTGCCCGCGCCCCGGACAGGCCCCGGGCACCCGGCCGCCCAGGGCGCCGGCGAAGGACTCACCGAGCGGATTCTGCGGATGTGGGGGAACGCGCTCAACACCGAAGTCACCCTGAAGGACAATTTCTTCGAACTCGGCGGAAATTCCCTGCTGGTCATCCGGGTTCTGCGGGAAATGCGCGAACAGGGCCTGCCGCGAGTCGCGACACAGGACTTCTATCGGAACTCGACGGCAGACCGGTTCGTGGAACTGGTGCGGGGCGCTCAGGCCTGACCCGGATGCTCCGCGGACCGCCGCTGTGCGCGGC